>JBHPHA010000021.1:0-20869 GCA_042569905.1 Patescibacteria group bacterium | reverse complement strand
TATTATTTTAGTAATTTTGTCAATAAGACTGTAGATGAAATTGGTCGAGCATCTTTTTTGTTTCCAAAAAACAGCGAGTCAAAGAAATTAATCCCTCAAAAACCCATCAACAAAGCCAATCTCACACTACCACACAACTACATATAGTAGTGCTAAAAAAATGTCACATAATCCGATGACCGCATTTTGGTGTAGGTCTTTTGTATCGAGGTGATTTGGGTTGGCAAAATCTATATAAAATGCTGGAATGTACTGAAGCGTTTAGAGTTCTTTGAATTTTAAAATAATCTAAGTATCTGGAGGGTATTTCAAATGATAGTTAATTGTTTGGAAAAAATTACTGTGTTCATGGAAAAGGCCATGGAAAACAAGACTCGTGCAACTGTTCTGGGTCTTGTGGTAGCAATTGCGCCACTATATTTTCTAAAAACATTATATGTAATTTGCTTTGGTCCATATGATATTTTTGTTGGATTTCAGGCGGAGAGAATGACTTGGTAGGGTTTTTAACAGCTCTTCCATCCAGAGAAAAAGGAAGAGTAATGCAAATAGTGATGTTTATGTGGACAGTGAAGATGTTTTTGGCATACATTGCTACAGTCGTAAGATTTTAAAAAAGAGGAGGAATTGAGATGACTAAGGTTTTGGTTGTGACTTACAATGAAATCAGAGGGTTTGAATCTGGACGTCACGAAACAGATGAGGCAATTATGTATGTTGACTATCATGGGCGGAGTAAGTATACGCGTATCTTGAATGTTGCTATTGACAAAGCGGATGAGGATATGCAGGGTTTTTTAGAAGACCTGCAGAGCATTGATAAGGTTTATGTCTATGTTGGATTTGCAAATATGTACGAGCCCGGTCGCTGCTTGATAGATGATTTGAAATCACTTGGTAAGGAAGTTTTTATGGTTGCCTGTGATTGTGATTGGAACAAGAAAAAGATTTTTGCTCGCAAGCTTGGTGTGGAATTGATTGAAATAGGCTGTGGTGGATATAGGTTATATGATCAGGTGATTGAGATGGCAGCATCTTCTTGAGAATTTTTTTAAAGGACTATTTCATAAATTGAAACAGTCCTTTTTATTTTCTGAAAATAACAGAACAAAAAAATAGACCCATCAAAAACCTATCAGTAAAGCCAACCTAACACAGCTACGTACATGTAATATTGATTTGCGTAATTGAATCCTTGGAAAATAAAAAAACCTGATTGTTAGTACAAGATATTACTTGTAATTGCAATCAGGCTGAAAGCTATTCGGTGTAGCTGGTTGATTGGATTTTCGCATGTAATGAAGCATTTTCAATATCAATGGAAACTTTTTTTATTCTTACGTGCATACAGAGCCCCTCATCTAGTTTATTGGCGATGCGTCTGTCGTCGTCGGAATAAAGGTTATTGAAAGTTAATATATCTCCCGATATATTTAATATCATGATGCTTGCCCCGATATTCATTCGGATACATTCTAATTCTTCTCTGGAGGCAGTAGGTGAGATCATTGCTAATATCCCACAGATTAGACCATTGAGTCCATTTTTGATTAGGATGACTCTCTCGATTTTGGGGTGATCAATCTTTGCGTCCCAGCACGTTGCGTTCCAGGGATGATTAGCCTCAATAATATCTAAATGACCTGGTTCAAGTGTGTCTATCTCAATCCTTGTATTTTTTGCAGTTACGGTGCAAGACATAGGGACGTTTACTTTTTTAGAGTTCATTACCTGGCTCTCCTTGTTTGTTAATGTGATTTGATCAGTGATTGTAAGAACAACTATTTAATATATCATATCTTTGGATAAAAGTCAAGCGCTTTTGCGTGCACATTTATTACTTGACATTTTTGGAGAAGTGTGATAATATTAGTCGTTAAGGTAGTTCATTAATAGTAAATGATTTTATTTATCAATAAACATAGGAGATTTGATATAATGTTTGATAAGCTCAATACGCTATTGGAAAGCCCTAATACCAAATGTGGGACGTGGTCCCAAGCAGTGAGAGAGGAGTTGGTCGAAATATTAACTAGCTTTCCTGGTAAATGGAAAGTAAGTGGTAGTATTAATATTGAAAAATTGAGCAATCTTGCGCCCCTTAGTGATGAGAATAGGAATCAACTCCTCGAGGTGATTGGATTGGATTGTTCGGTGGTTCCTTGGGAGGAGGTTCTTTCTCTGGAGGAATTTGTTGCATTTTTGGTAAAATATTTTAAAAAGTCTGAAGAGGATATTTGGAATACCAGGCTTCCTTCTAACGGAAAACTGATTATATTGAAAGAATATATCGGTGAAAAAGAATATCAAATTAGTGAATGGAGCTTTCCTTTTGAAGAAGCACTTGTTACTTATGGACCAATTGGAAGTATTAAGTCTTTAGGGGAAGGGAGGCGTATGTTTAAGCTAGGCTTTTTTAAGTAAAAAGTTGACAGTGAAGACGTCCTTGATAGATGTTGCAACAATCGTGAGATTTTCAGGAAGGAGAAACAAAACGGTAATTTACGGATTAAGTCTGGACAATTTTTACGCAATTTGATTGATGCCATCGTTAGCGCGTTCGTTGTGCTTTCTCGTGGATGCTATTAATGGAAGTAGATTTAGGAATTACAGATTCTTAAACCCTCATCCCTATTCTCCAGAATAAGGGAAATGAAATCATAGTATAGGAGTGTTATAGGCAGATTTGAATTTTAATCATTCATTTCTGCTTTTTTATTTTGCAAAAACAGCGATTTCTCTTTTGTGATTGACTTTCTTGTAGCTAGGTATTAAGCTTAAGCGGTATATGAATGATAAAAAAAGAGTTCTTTGTTTTATGTTAATTTTGACTTGATGGGGGTGAGTAATGGATACTACCAGAATGAGTATTAGGCATGATTTATTCTTGCTGAACAAGGAGAGGCTGGAGCAAATGGCTCATAGGGCGGTTTTTGATAAAAATATGAATCCAAGTGATTTCTTGGTTGTCTGTATTCATGTTGATGATCCTGCGTGGACTGAATTGGTGGACTTTTTGATGCCTGGCCAGAACTGGCAGCAATATCGTGATCGAGGAGAGAAACCAGTTGCGCGAGGAAGTGTTTCGATTGATTTGCGTGAGCATATTGCAGAAGTTGTTCCTCGTATCAAGGATGCCTTGTTTGCCGAGCCACCTGATGGATATGTTTTGGCAGCTTCTTTTGATGCGGGGGGAGCATCAGTATATCACGTCTCCTTTACTCAGGATAAAGACATGAAGAAAATAAATGTCCAATGATGTTTTTTTATTAAGATATCAAGAATTTTAATCTCAATACGCTAAATGTGTGTTGAGATTTTTTGTTTTTACTTAAGATACCTTGATTGCTACTCACAGTGATGGAAAAATTAAAAAACCGCCATACGTCTGTGCATATTACACGTGGCTATTGACAAAGTAGCCGATATATGATAAAATACAGAATCAAGGTTGTTTTGCAAATAAATTGATAAATCATAAAAAGGAGTAAATGTGAAGGACATTGATAGAAATTTGAAAGAAGAGTTTGAGGTTCTTGCCAGATCCATCATCTATGACATCGTCAAAGACGACGACATAGATAATGTTTTGACCTATGAGGATCTCGAGGATCTGAGGGTTTCTGAGTATTTTTCTGAGCTATCGTCCGCTACTAAGAGTAGCGTCCTTGAAATTGCTCTTGAGAAGGAGGATGTGAGCATGGAAGGTGTGCACACCTCTGAAATAGTGAAAAGGATGAAGAGAGTGCTGCGGGATACTCCTAGCACCTCTAAGAGATCCCTGGCCGAAAAGTTTGGCGGTCAATTTGACATTGGTTATAATAAAATGTACGAATTAGCATGTATGGCTATTAAATCATTTTCTGGTTATAAAGTTTAACCTTAAGGAAATTTTTTTGCTTGAGCCTCGGAACACGAATGTGTGCTGAGGCTTTTTTATTTTGATAGTGATGTGGATGGTGAAGGTGGTTTTTGTCTTGAAAATGAGTGTTTTTATGAATATAATATGAATATTTAAGTTAAGCACTTTCGAAAAATGTCGAAAGTGTTTTTTTATATTAAAATAAGAAAATTAAAAAAACCACAGGGAATTGTCCTTGTGGTTTTTGATTGATCAATATTACTTATTGTGGAAGCAGTTCGAATTCGGAAGCTTCCGGATTCGTTATTGGTGTAAATGGCCAAGATGTTTTTTCTTGAAAAATCACTAGGCCAGAGCAAATTTCATTGGTTGCTTTCGCATTTTCTCGAATGGTTTTTTTAAATTCGATTATTGCAATAATTTCGGGAAGTCTTATCATTCGCATAGCGAATTTATCAACACATTCATCATCCTCGATGACTAGATGTAGCTGCTGATGTGATCCGGCTTTTTCTCCAGTTTGTTCTTCCCATTTTTCTATTGAGATTGGCCAGAAATCTTTTATATTCCAGCCTTCTTTCCGAAGCTGTTCTTTTTCTCGCTCTTCTTGATGCTGTTTGACAATAAGTTCCTGTACCCGTTCTTTCATAGATTGTTTTTGTCTCTCCGCATTACGGACAGCTTGAGCTTTGTGGTATTTTTTCACTTTTGCTGCTAACTCAGCGTCTGAATGATAGTAGTGTGGTTGACCTTGAGCCTTGCTTTCAGAGCTTTGAAGAACTACCAACATTATCACTACTAGCATTAATAAAAAAAGTTTCACTTTTGCCTCCTTTTGAGTTGATGAGTTGTTGTTAAATTGCTGATATTGGAGCATAGAGTATTTTGAGTATTGTGTCAATGGGTTTGATTTACGAAAGTGTGATTTAGTGATATAATATCACTGTAGAATGCGAAGTTGATGATGAATTGAATTTGTAGATTTGTAAATTCGTATTCATTTGTAATTTGTATACAAAAATAAAAATGAATAAAAAAGATTTTTTTATAAAATATAATATAACTGAGAAGGATTTTGAAAAAACAAAAATAAAATGGTCTGAATTGATGGCAATTAGGGCTGATTATGAAGAATACAAGAAAAAGCTAGACCCAATAGCAAAGTATGTTGTTGAGAATTTGCAGAAAGTTGAAAATGTTTGTTATGCGAGGTACAGAGTTAAAGGGACAGACGATTTGATTGCAAAAATTATTAGAAAAAAAATTAAGAACCCGCAAAGAAAAAATGTCACATTAAATAACTATAAAAAGAAAGTTACTGATTTGATTGGAATCAGAGCTCTTCATTTGCTTAAGAAAGAATGGGAAAGCATTGGTAATTTTATTCTTAATAACTGGGAGCTTCACGAAACTCCAAGTATAAAGATGAGGAAAGGGGATAATGTGAGTTACTATTCCAAGGCAATTGAAAGCGGAAAATACAAAAAGGATGAGCACAAAGAAAGTTATCGCTCGGTTCATTTTCTAATTGAATCAAGTCCAGACAAAGATATGTATATTTCAGAGATTCAAGTCCGGACTATTTTTGAGGAAGCCTGGAGCGAGATAGATCACAAGGTGAGATATCCAAATTATACGGATGATGAGCTAGTAAACAGGTTTTTGAAAATTTTCAACAACCTAGCTGGAAGTGCTGATGAGATGGGTTCATATGTAGTTAATCTAAAGGAGAATTTAATAAATGATAAGAAGGAAAAAGAGGAGAAGGATGGAAAGTTGAAAGATTATGAGAAAAAGATTAAGGATTTAGAGAAAAAGATTAACAAGTTGAACGTTTCCAATGAAAAGAAAAATGAAATTATCGATGAGATTAACGATTTGAAGGGGGAATTCAAGGTCTTGATGAGTGATAATATTGATATGGATTGTGGATTTGTTGATCTGGACGCGATTGCAAATGGTCTTAGTGCTGTGTTGGAGGGTGAAATAGATGAAAATGGTTCGAAAAAGTAAGTTTTCTATTGACAAAGAGCTTTAATTTTGGTAGTGTGTTAAATCAGTTAAAGTAATGAAAATGATTACTTGAAGTGGTGATTAGTGGTTTTTTAAAATTCATTTATTTTGAAGGAGAGTATGATGGTAGCGAAAAAAGTTGAAATTCATCATAAATCTTTTGGAAAGATTGGTGAGGGGTTTGTTTTTAGTGAAGATTTTGCCAGGATTATTGTGCGTGATGCTAATGGTGTCGAAGTGAGTTTTGCTGCTGATACTAAAAAAGGACATGTTCCTTTTGTGGGTGAGTGTTGTCTGGAGTATATTGCGGATGGGAACTCGTGCTGTGCTATAAGCAGGGCAGTGTATAAGAACGCTAAATTTTGCTCACGGTGTGGGAAATCTTTAAGGGGGTGAGATGATGAATACATGGATGGGCTTATGTGTTGTCGTTGCTGTACTTTCTGGAGTATTTGGACTTACCCTGGATAGGAGTGTTGGAAGGTTAATTGTAATAAGTACATTAGTGGCCTTTGCTGCATCTTTTTTAGGATGTATTTACTATATGATTCAAATGTCTAATTAAGAATGTTTGTTGGAGCAGGTGAGATTAAATAATCCACCTGTTTTTTGATTGACAAAACCGTGAAAATATATTAAATTTTAATATCAATAAAAGATAGATAGTTTTTTGAAAAAATAATATAAATATAAGGGAGGCGGCTGATGCGGAAAAGTACATTAATAAAGATCGGGAACAGGGTGATCCTATTCAACATTATGATGCTCGTGTTCGTATGGGCGTTTTGTGGTTTTGTTGAATTTCCTCGGGCGGCAGTTAGCTTTGCTCATGCAATGATTTTAGGAATGATATGGAAGGGGATTAGGCTTGGTGATGCATTGAATTCTGATTTATTTTTTAGTTCCAATGCCTTATTGGCGATCAGCACAATCGCAACTATATATTATGCGCTTCTTCACGCGAATCAATTTTTGCATATTTTAATACAGCTCATATTATTTTATTCTTGTAGGGGTATCGGAGGAGCGTATAGCGGGTTTCTCGTCGATATTATGATAAAGGAGGTAGATAAGTTGCATTGAATGTAATGTCTCTGGTGTGATGTGCGGAGAATTTTCTTGATTGACAATTTATCTCTGAAAGTGCACACTAATTTTTTGAGTGATAAACTATATTGTTTTTTGAAAAAATAATATAAATCAGAGGAGGAAGTATGAACTGTAGGGAATATGTTGAGGATAAATATCTTGAACTAGAATCATGCTGCAGGGTGTCTTGGGGTGCTTATATAATGCTGAACTTATGGACATGTCATCATTTTTTTGGTCCAGATGTATTGGGTAAGTCTATATTCAATTTACCAGGTATCATTTTCTGTGGAGCATTCTTTTTTTTAATACGGTGGAGTATGTTGCATATTTTGATATTAGAAAAAAGAGAATCTGAAAAATTGAGCAATGACAAGGTTGATGGAATAAAGTTCTTCTCTAGAATCAGAGGAATAATGAGCACATTGGGATTTGAAGATAATCTAAGTGTTTATACAGGTGTTCGAGTTAATAGGGTATTGTTCTCTGAAGAAGATGATGAAATCTGTGTTTTTGTTAAGGATATCGAAAAACTCACAAAGAATGAAGAGCTGGCTATTACTAGAGAGTTGTTTGGATTGGTAGTAGGAGGAAATACTACTTTACAATGGATAAGAGGATTAAGTTTAGTTGTGATAGCGTATTGTTTTTCTGTTTTTTTGTACTGCGTATATGTAGCCGGGATCGCTAGCTTGGCTCATTTGATAATATGTATGGGACTGCTGCTTGTTTTTAGAATGATTATGAATATCGAAAAAGTGCAAAGCAGTGTTATTGACTTTATTCATTTTCAGACATTGGGAATTTTTAGTTTTAATAGCTATATCTCAGGCTTGGAAAGACAGGGTAGGATTTCCCCGATGCAATCGCATCTGCGAAAGGAGTCGGTTAAAAAAATAAAACAGTAGTTTTATGGAGCTAGGCAGTAAGAAAATAACAATTTTCTTACTGTTTTTATTTGACTAAAAAATAGTTTAAACTATAATAAGACATTGAGAGTGTGCAAAGAGTGCTTGAGCTGTTCTTTTATTAAAAAAACTTGAGAGGTTTTGATGATTAAAAATAAAAAAAGCACAATATATGCCTGGGATGTTCCAATGATTATCTATGCAAAGTTCTCTGAAAGATATGCTAAGAAAGAGGAGATTAGCAGAGAATTTTTTAATGAAGACAGGCGTGAGTATTGGCTTCTGAAAGAAATTAGTTCTGAAAAAATGGAGTGTGATGGACTTGTTTGTCTCAGAATTGTCTTAGATAAAAAAGGTCAGCCTAGAAGATCTATTTTTTACCTATGGGATTCTAGTATCGATGATTACGAACTAGCGGTTGGGTGTAATGATGAGGAAAACTTCTTTTCTAAGTCGTCTATTAATATTGATGGATGGGTTGATGTCAGCAGTTTGGGTCAGGTGTCCATAAATAATTCGTCAGACGAATTGAAGACTGGCCCATTCAGTAGATTAATCTTAAGAGCGATGTTTTTTGCTAATCAAGCTCATTCTGATGATCGTTTTCGGTCATTTGTTTTTCAAGATTGTATGGATGAGTCGCTTTAGGGAAAGGAATAAGAATGTAACAAGAGTAATTAAACTAAATTACTCTTGTTTTTTTATTGCTTGCTTGATGTTTGATGAATAATATGGTATGTTAACTTTCAAATAGGCTTAATGAAAAAATATGAAAAAAAAGACAGAATTATTTTTAGTGTTTGCTATATTGTTTTCTTTTGCTTTCTATCTAATTAACTATGACTTCAGTCAAATTGTGGGGTCTAAGGTGGATGATAGGAAAAAGATTCCATCACAATGGCTAGATAGATATGGACTGGTTGTTTTGGATGATCAAGATTTAGATTTCGATAATGACAAGGATGGGCTGAGTCTGATAGAGGAATATACTTACAAGACTAATCCGTTGAAAGCTGATACGGATGATGATGGGTATAGTGATGGTCAAGAGGTGAAAAATGGGTACTCTCCAGTTGGAGAAGGAAAGATGGATTATGATAATGACAAACTACCTGATTTCTGGGAGCTAAAAAATGGGTTGAGCTTGAAAAGCGATGACTATAATCTTGATCCCGATGGTGATGGATTGCTTAACTATCTCGAATATGAATATTTAACCAATCCTCAAGGTAATGATACTGACGGTGATGGGTATGATGACCTAAGTGAGATTGAAAATGGATATGATCCTACTGTTTCTGGGGATAAAAGACCATCATATAACTTGATTATTGAAAAACTAGGAGTAACAGCGCCACTGATTTTTTCAGCTAGTTTCTTAGAGACTGAATTGCAGGAGGACTTGAAAAGCGGTGTTATCATATATCCTGAAACAGGTATCCCTGGTCAGATTGGAAATACTGTCATTTCTGGTCACAGTAGTAATTATTCTTGGGTTAAGGGGGCGTATAACTATGTTTTTAAGGATTTGAATAGTCTGAATGTGGGCGATAATATTGTGGTTGAAGTTTCGTATAAGAATGAAAGAAAATTTGAATATAGATATACTGTTTTGGAAAAAGATATTCTAAGTCCCGATAACGAAGAGATATTTGGAAACTCTGATGAAAAGACATTAACCATCACAACTTGCTGGCCACTCGGAACTAACTTTAGTCGATTGGTCTTGAAGGCAAAAATTTAATAAATTAAAAAACACTCCAAGAAGGAGTGTTTTTTTTGGGTGCCGCGGGCGAGACTTGAACTCGCAAGGACCGAAGTCCGAGGGATTTTAAGTCCCTTGTGTCTACCAATTTCACCACCGCGGCGTATAAATTTTAACAATACAGTAATATTTTTAAACTCTATCATCGATTTTGTAAATAATCAATGATGAGGTCGCGTCCGGACTTGAACCGGAGTAAAGGGTTTTGCAGACCCGTGCCTAACCGCTCGGCCACGCGACCATCGTAATATGCCTCAAATTTTATCAATATACTGTACAACTAATAATTTAACAAAATTAAGGAAAAGAGTCAATTGTTTTATTCAGTGGCTTGCAAAAAAAGCCTTTAGTTGATATAGTTTTGGTAGTTAATTGTGCAGTGAAGAGCGGGGCTTGAAATGATAGTAAATTAAAAAGAAGGAGAATGTCTAATGAGATTAGTTATTACACGAAGAGACCCAGGTCATCGCTTTGTTGTTTTCATTGGTGGTGATGAGTTTTGCAAGATAGACAGCGATGGTGATACAAATGTTGTGATAGACAGGATTGTTGATGGAGTGGGCAATGTGAGTATTGATACAAGCGTCAGTACTTTTTCTGAGTCATTTCAAGATGGTGATTCGAAATGTGATCAGAAGATAAGAATGGAGTTTTTCTATTCATATGAAAGCAATGCAATGAAAATTGAGGATATGTTTGATCTAATTCTTCAGCGAATTTTTGAGGAATTCAATCTTGATTCTATGATTGTTGATCGGAATCGAGAGAGAGTTGTTTATGAGCGAAAAGAATAGGAAGGAATCGATTAAAAATAAGGTGGTATGTCCGAATGGGCAGCCACTTTTTTTATTTTTCGTATTTCTTTAAAACCTTTGGTATTTTTTTGAAGTCATCAATTAGTGCTTGTTTTATTGACCCGTTACATATTGCAGCAGAGGGGTGATAGAGAGCAATGATTACTTGTTTTCCTATGTTAGAAAAGTTTTTTTCAAATGACTTTCCATGTACTTCTGATATTTTTTGGTCAGGTATGAAAAGATTCATTGAGTGTCTTCCAAGGGTAACAACTATCTTTGGTTGAATAATTTCAAGTTGACTTTCAAGCCAATGCCAACAAGTATCTTTTTCTTTTTGGACAGGGTCTCTGTTTTTTGGTGGGCGACACTTGACTGCGTTTGCGATGTAGACATCTTTTCTTCTCAGATTGATAGTAGAAAGCATTTCATCAAGGAGTTTTCCAGCAGCACCAACAAAAGGGCGACCAATCTTATCTTCTTTTTTGCCGGGACCTTCTCCAATGAAAACGATCTTTGCATCAGCATTTCCTTCTCCAGGAACTACTTGGGTGCAGGTCTTTCTAAGGGTGCATTTTTTGCAATCCAACATTTCTTTATTCAGTTTTTCCAATTTTTCTTTTTTACTCATATTTAAGTTAGATCATGAATCCTTATTAGTGTGAAATGGTCATCTGTTGTTTCCCACGTTGCAAATGTTGGAAGGTATATTTCTCCAGCAACATTTCCAGGGTTTAGCATTTTGCATTCAGAATATTTTTCTTCCCATGGTTTGTGAGTGTGCCCGTAGAAAACGAAGTCATATTTTTTTGTGTCACAAAGTTTTTTAGCTACGTCTGGAAAATGAACAAAGGCAATCTTTTTTCCATCAATTTCTGCTTCTCCAAATTTTTTGAAGATATCAGCGTTTTTATACTGGTTGACGTGCTCAAAATCTCTTAGTTGTTCGTTGTCCATATTCCCAAAGGTATAAAATATTTCTCCAGAAAAGTTATCACAAAGAAAGTTAAGAGTTTCTTCTGATGCAAGGTCTCCGCAGCAAACGATTTTTTTAATATTATTTTCTGCACAATAGTTGAGCACTTTCTTGATGTTAGTCTCATTATTGTGGATATCTGAAATGATAGCAACTAGCATATTATTTTCTTAATTTTTTTAAAAGCTTGATGTCATCTTCTACGTCAGGGTGGTGAGTTTCCAAAATGGCATTAATTTGCTCTTTTTTAGCGAAATCAATAATGCTTTTAAAGGCATCTTCTCCAAGTTTACCTTTCCCAATATTAGCATGCCTATCAACGTTGGATCCGCAATCCGATTGACTGTCATTAATGTGAAATAGCTTTATGTTTTCGAGTCCAATTTCTTCATCTATCGCCTGAATTGTTTTGTCGAAGTTTCTCCAGTCATAGCCAGATGCGAAGGAATGTTGTGTATCAAGACAAACTCCTGCAATACCATTGTTTTTGACGTTGGTAATGATTTTCTTTAACTCTTTAAAATCGTCTCCGATGATACTTCCAGCGCCGGCACTATTTTCCAAGAGTAATTGTGCTTGTCCAGTGTATCCGTCTAGGCATTTGTCGAGCATCTCAGAGGAGAGCTTAAGTCCTTCCTCTGGTCCAACTACCTTAGATGATCCAATGTGCGTTACAACGTATTTAGCTCCCAAGAGACTAGCTCTTTCAAGTTCATCTCTAATAGCCTTCACAGAGCCATATCGAATTCGATTATTCTCGGATGCCAGATTTATGTAGTAGGGCGTATGAATATATGTTTCTTGAATATGGTTACTTTTGCACTCTGATTTGAATTGTTCTTGAATTTCAGGGGTAATTTCAGCTCCTTTTCCTCCTTGTGGTGGTCGGGAAAAGATCTGCATTACTTCACATCCAAGGTCTAAGGCTCTTTTTGGGGCCTTATAGATTCCTTCTCGCATAGAAACATGACAACCAATTAGCATAGTTTTTTAAAGTTTATTATTATAGTATACTTCTTTATTCTATCAAAAATAGCAAAGTATATCCAATTTATAGGAGTGCTTGATTTTTATTATGAAAGAGGGTATTATGAAATATCAGATTTGTTTTCGGATATTTGCTTTACATTAACCTGAATAAATGGTAATTTAGAGATAAATATTTGGAAGTTTTTAATTTACTAAACAAAAAATTATTATAATGACTCAATCTAAAAAAAATCCAGAAATTATCAAGGTTCCATCGATAGTTACAGTTAAAAAATTCAGTGAAATTTTAGGCTTACCTGTTGCGGAGGTTATTACGGAATTGATGAAGAGCGGAATAATGGCAAGTATTAATGAGGAAATTGATTTTGAAACAGCAAGTATTATTGCTGAGGATTTAGGTTCTCAGATTGAGGAAGATGTGGAAGTTGCTGATGGAGAGACAATTACACTAGAGCATCTGCTTGAAATATGTAGAAAAGAAAGGTCTTCTGGTGAAAATATGACAGCAAGACCTCCTATCGTTACTATTCTAGGTCATGTTGATCATGGAAAAACTACTTTACTAGATACGATTAGAAAAGCAAGTGTAGCTGAAAAGGAGGCAGGGGGAATAACTCAGCATATTAGTGCTTATCAAGTGAAAAAAAGAGGGCAGTTAATTACATTTGTAGATACGCCAGGACATGAAGCATTTTCTGCGATGAGAGAAAGAGGTGTGAGTATTGCCGACGTTGCTATCTTGGTTGTGGCAGCTGATGATGGAGTGAGACCTCAAACTAAGGAGGTAATTACTTACTTAAAAGATAAAAAAATCCCAACAGTAGTTGCGATTAATAAGGTGGATCGTCCAGAGGCTGATCCGCAAAGAGTGAAGAAAGAACTTGCAGAGCTTGATTTGATGGTTGAAGAATGGGGAGGAACTATTGTGGCTAATGAAGTTAGCGCGAAAAATAATATTGGAATTGATGAATTACTAGAGAGCGTGTTGCTTGTGGCAGAGGTGGAGGAATTGGTTGCAAACAAGAAAAGGGAAGGATTTGGAATTGTTCTAGAATCTCATCTTGATCCTCAAAAAGGACCTGTTTCAACAGTGCTAGCAAGGACAGGAGTCTTTAAGATTGGGCAAGATATTGTTGCCGGAAAAGCTTATGGAAGAATAAAGAGAATGGAAGATTATACTGGGAGCAGCATAGAAAGCGCTGGACCATCAACGCCTGTTGTTGTTATGGGATTGAATGAGACTGCTAATACAAATGATGTAATGCGAGTCGTTAGTAAAAAATCAATTTCGCAAATAAAATCCAAGGCAGCTAACGAAGTAAGAGGTGGATCAAAGCTAACAGTAAGCAAGAAGAGCTTATATGATACGATTGACGAAGGAAAGATTAAGAAGTTGAATATTATCATTAGATCTGATGTTCAAGGTTCTCTTGAAGCCATTGAGCAAATCTTAAACGCTATCAAGTCTAGCGAAGTAGCTATAAGCTATATTGATACAAATGTGGGAAATATAACAGAATCAGATGTCAAATTAGCTGAAAGTGCTGGTGCTATAGTTTATGGATTTAATGTGAATGCTACTGCTGTTGCGAAGAGAATGGCTGAAGCAAAGGAGATTGAAATTAAAACATTTTCAATTATTTATGAACTAATCGAGGATGTTAAGGGTGAATTAGCTGCTCTTTTGCCACCAGATATCGTAAGAACTGATTTGGGAAGATTAAAGGTTTTGGCAATATTTAAAACCGGAAAGAGAGATATGATTGTAGGTGGAAAAGTGATTGAAGGAAAGGTTGCTAAAAAAGCCTTAGTGGAAGTTAACAGAAGTAAGGAATTGGTTGGAACTGGAAAATTAACTAATCTTCAGCATAATAAAAAAAGCACAGAAGAAGTATCAAATGGAAGTGAATGCGGAATAACTTTTGAGGGTAACATTAAAATTGAAGAAGGTGATGTTTTGAACTTCTACACAGAAGAGGAAAAGAAAAGAAAGCTGTAATCATTTAACTTTTTAAAAAAAATAGTGTCTTTAAGAATTCAAAAGGTTAATTCATTGATTAACCAACAGTTATCAGAAATATTAACAAAAGAAGTCGACTTTAAGCCGGGAGTTTTCATCACGATTGCAAAAGTTGACACCACAAGGGATATGCGTTATGCTCATGTGTTCGTTAGTGTTTTTCCTGAGTCAGATATGCAGTATGTTAAAAAAACTCTTGAGCATGAAATGAGAGGAATTCAAAAGAAGCTATACAGAAGGCTTCATATGAAAGTTCTTCCAAAAATAAAGTTCAAGATGGATTCAACAGAAGCAAGGGCTGATGAGATAGAAAGAATACTAAGGGAAATTGATTAGTAGTACGCGTTAAATAGATATTCAACAAGATGAAAAGTTTTCTGAAAGAGTTTAATACTTTACGATATATTATAAAAAAATCAAATAGAATTCTTCTGTTTGCTCATAGTCGTCCAGATGGCGATGCTACAGGGTCTAATTTGGCTATGAAGTACTATTTAGAAAGCATTGGTAAAAAAGCTGATGTGGGATGTTTTGATTCTTTCCCGGGCTATTTGAGTGGACTTTTTAAGGGTGAGAAATTCCTACATCCTGATGAAATTGATTTTTCTTCATACGATGCAGTGATAGCCTGTGACAGTGTTGCGCGCGGTTTTGATAAAATAAAGAATAAATTATCTGATAATCAAGCAGTTGTTTTGATTGATCATCATCCTGATATTGCAATTGAGGGCGATTTAAATATAGTTGAGTCTAAGTACTCTTCGGCATCTGAGATTGTGTATGATTATTTTAATTTCGCTAAGGTAAAAATTAGCACTAGAGTTGCTAATTTTTTGTTAACAGGAATTCTGGGTGATACGGGTAATCTTCAACATGCAAATACTACTGCAAAAGTGATGCAAGCAGTGGCGGATCTTATTAAGAGAGGGGCATCTGTTTCAAAAATTGTGAACACCATATTTACAAACAGTAAAATATCAACTTTAAAACTTTGGGGTATAGCTTTTGAAAAAGCTAAGATTAATCCAAAAAATAAAATGATTGTCACTGTGATCACTCAAGAGGATTTGAAAAAATGCGGTGCTACTTATGACGATATTGCAGATGTTGCATCAATACTCAATACTGTTCCTGAGACAAAATTTTCTTTAGTTTTATCCCAAAGAGGGAAGACTATCAAGGGTAGCCTTAGGAGTGAAGAGTACAAAGGAATGAATGTCTCGGAAGTTGCGCATATGTTTGGGGGTGGAGGTCATAGACTTGCGAGTGGATTTGAGGTTGAAGGAGAGATTGTTGAGCGAGAAGATACTTGGGAGATTGTATAGAAATAAAATAAGTAAATATTCTTTGACAAGTCTGCCATTTTTTGGTAGACTTTTATGTTAACTAAGTGGTTGGCAAGTAGCATCTTAAAAAAGAAAATAATAAGGAGCAAGTATGTCTAGAAAAGTGATTCCTGCTAGAGCGTTTTTCGGAGAAAAGATTATTCAAAAAATGATGAAGGCGCTTGGAATTGAGAAATTTTCTGAATTAGAGGCAAAAGTTGGTTGGAGTAATGGAGTCGCAACGCATATTCGAAATGGGGCTATGAAAATAGACGCCAGTCGTGTCAAAAGTTTCTTGAAGTCACCAGAGTGTGCAGATAGAGGCATAACAATAAGCAAAGTATGCAAAGGAGTGTATTTTCTTAAGCGTGGAGAAATTACCGTCGGCTCTAAGCATCGAGATGAGATGGTGACACTGATAAGGCAGTATTTGGAATTATATATTGAAAAAGAAGATTTGGATAAACAAGTTGAATTTTTTAATAGTACTGGCGAAATTCCATTGTGTTGGGTTAAAATTATTGAATTTCTCCCGCTTAATCCGATGATCGAGAATCTTTTGATGCGATTCAGTATTCTAAGTGTCGATACAGCCAATCAATTTAAGGTCAGTCTAAGAGATCTGAAGAGTGATGAAGGCGCGGATAAGCTTGATGATAATATTGATGAAGAGGTGAGTTCTCCTAGCGAGACGCCTAATTCCTCTAAAATCGGAACTGCAGTTCAGCCGATGATTGAGATTTCATCTGAGATTATATCTGCCCTGATTAAATCGGGTATAAATGCTTCAGAGGGAGTTAGTGGCGGTGGTGATGCTCAACAATCTATGTTCATAGGCAACCTGGTTAGAACAGGGCTTAATGTAGGGGTTGAGGGCACAAGTTTGCTTATTGCCTTTGAAGGAGTTAAATATCGAGTTGCTCTGGATGAAATTTTCAAGTAAAGGTTAAGGTGTGAAGTTGTAACGAGGGTTATTAAAAAATAACTCTCGTTTTTTATTGGGCTTTTTCCTGACAAAAGCATTGACAAAATAGGATTTTTAATATATTATTAAAAATCAGGTAGAGTTAGTTTTTTAACAAAGAATCAATATCCATCATCAACAAGGGGAAATTTATGTTTACTGTGCCAGGAAGGCCGTTGCCTACAGAAATAAAAGCAATGCGAATGACAAGCAGAAAAGCATTTTGACTATTGCGTCAGAAGGCGTAGAATACTTGATTGATTTGAATAATGTTTAAAAAGGAGAGATCTTTGAGCTTTGTACTTAATTTAGAAGCACCTTTCGAGGTTCTTAACGGGCAATTTCCGATTGAAAATAAGAGAGGAGTGAGGGCAACATTGCTTCCTGGGAGATGTGAAATGGAGACGATTGAAAATCCATATAATTCCAAGTGGGTTAAATGGATTGTCGTAAGAGGAACTAAATTAGGCATGTCTGATGGGGCGATGTGAAAAAATACTCAAAAATAGGAATTTGAATATTGAAATAAAGCAATAAGTAGGGAGGAGAAGTATGTCTAATAGGAACTTTTTTATTTTGGGAATTATGTTGCTGGTGAGTGGATTTTTTTTCTGGGCTACTAGTAACAATCTTAAGAGCTCGATTGGCTTAGATACGAATATCGTCATTGAGAGCAATGGAGAGAGGGCCACTATACGTGTTAATGGAGAAGAATTTCCTTTGATGGAAGATGATATTCCTGGAATTGTTGCAGGTGATTCTGGGAGGATTTGTGTTAACTATCATGATAGCGGGCAAGGCATTAGCTCGTCGTTGTCTAATACATTTGACAACGTGGGGGTAATATTTGCAAATGGTAAGTTGACTGTTGGTGGCGTGAGTATTGAAAAGCTAATTAAGAAAAAAAGGGAGTAATAAGGATAAAAAATAAACGGAAATCGTTAATGACGATTTCCGTTTTTATTTTGATTATGTTTTTAGTGAAATCCATTTGAATAACCTCCAAATTTCACTCCATAGGCCTTTCCCCAGGGGTCAACATTAATAAATTTACTCCCATTAACTCTTACTCGTAGATATTGATGAAGAGATATGAACCAAATTAGCGTCCATTTAGTTTGAATGTCAGCTTCTGTAAAGAATTTGGTGTGAATAAGGGTGATTTTCAACAAATGATTTAGATTGGTGCAGATTAATATTTTCTTATTCCAGAGTCTTTCGGGATCTGTGATGAAGAGATTGTCGAAATGAGTAAGAGTTGCCCATCTATAACCACGATATCTGTTAGTGATGATATCATACGCCTTTTTGAGACATTCTTCTTGGTTTTTGCAGTTGTTTAAAATTAGAACAATCTGCTTCATTTCAGCTGGTATTTTTTTTGAATACATTTTTTTTATAAAAATCCAATAATTTTTCCAAGAAACAGAACATATAAAGCTAAGTACATCGCACCTTCCCATGCGTAAATTCTACGAGAGATTCCAGAGATAACGAACAATAGAGTCACAACAGCCATTGTCGGAAGTCCAATGTAGAAAGTTTGAGGGTCAATAGGCAGATTATGGAAGATACCAGGAATTCCAATTACCATAAGTGCGTTGAAGGCGTTTGAACCAAAAATATTTCCAACTGCTACCTCTGATTTTCCACTCCTAGCTGCTTTTAATGAAACAATTAGCTCTGGCAATGATGTTCCAATAGCTACGGCTGTGATTGAAATCAGTGCAGGGCTAATGTCGAAAATTTCTGAAAGGCGAATCACTGAATCAATCATATACTTAGCTCCTAGAACTAAGCATAAAACTCCCACGATGAGTAGTACGTAATCAGTCTTTGTTACTATAATTTTTCTGTTTTTAGCTTTCTTTTCTTTTATGTTGATTTCGGTTTTAATATCCTTTTTGGATAAAGATTCCTTGTCCGTTTCTCTCTCTTCTTGATGAAAAATTGTGTAAAGGAAGTAAATCAAGTAGGATGCCACAAGTAGAATTGCTTCAGCTCGAGTAATTTCTTTGTCCCAGGCAACACCTAGAAGTAGGATTGTTCCAGATGCAAGCATCGGAAGGTCAAGGTCAATAAGGCTTTTTGTTACCATCAACTTTCTTCCAACAACTGCAGAGAAGCCAATGATAAGAAGAATGTTTGAGATATTAGATCCGATTGCATTTGCGGCTACAATTTCATCTGCACCTCGCATAACAGCCATAATAGCTGTGAAAAGTTCTGGAAAAGATGTTCCGAGTCCAACAATTGTAACTCCGATAACAAAAGGAGAGAGTCCCAGTGAAAGTCCAATTTTTTCAGCACTATCCAAAAACCAATCAGCTCCCTTAATCATTAGTGTTAAGGTAAGGGCAAAAACCATTATCCAAAATATCGTCATTTTTTTATCTTTTAATAAGTATTTATATTGTATATTATATCAAGGTTGGCGTTAATGCGCTAACTTTAATGTGGTGTAGTGAATTCTCCCAGGATGAAAATGAAAACAAAAATTCCAATTAAAATGGAAAGAAGAACTAAAACAGATCTTTCTTTTTTCCGTAGCATTGAAAATAGTCCAACTAGCATGGATGTTATTGCGAATATTCCAGCTAGAGAAATTGGAATTGCAAGGGCGGGATTACTTAAGAATGTGTCACCACCTCTGTATCCTGATTTTACAAAAAGATAAAAGACAAACATATTAATGAAAAACAAAAAAACGAGTTTAATTGAGTTTCCCCCAGAAGATGTTTTTGGAAGGATATATTTTGATTGAAGCAGTTTATTCATTTTTTTGTAGATAAAAATAAATTTTAATTTTTCCGTTCATCTCCATAATTCCCATGAGAGTGTTTTTGTTAACTTTTCTAAGGTAATCAATAATGGGGAGATGTTTATATATGATGGATGTTGAATTTTTTCCTTTAAAATTAATTTCTTTAAGAAAAGAGTTTCCGATTGGAATGCTCAATTTTATTCCAAAGAAAGAGAATAATAATGCTTTCGCATTATCCTTGGAGATAAATTTTTTCCCATACCACTTAAAAATAATAAAATCGCTGATGAAAAATTCCATCAAACTTCCAGTAGGGAAGAATCCTCCACGCCAAATTCCACTAAGTTCCTGAGGTGTGATTGGTTCGAGTTGGTCAAAAAATAATTCTAGTTCTTTTTTTGAGACAGTATTTTTATTGGCAAGTAAGTCCTCAAAAGTTCTCATAGTATTTCTGTATAATGATTTATTTATTTTAATTATATCAGTAAAAAGATAAAACACATAAAAATTCTCAAGGTGTTGTTCTAATATTTTTTGATTGACAACTCAGCTGCGATATGCGATATTTTAATATAAAGTTTTTTAACAAAAGAAAAGTAAAATAACAAATGCTTTGAAATAATATTCAAATCAAGGAGAATCCCTATGAGTAGAAAGATAATGATGATGAAGATTCGTGATAAAAAGCCTGAAAAGAAACCTGTTGAGGTAAATGAAAACCCTCTAGCTGCAAAAGCTTCTGATAATTTCACAAAATCTCCAGTAATGAAAAAATACCAGGCTAGAAGTAAGGAGATAATTGATGTTGACATTTCAGATGAGGCTTGTGCTGAATTTGGAGTGAGGCATGGAGATATGGCTAAAGATCCTAATGGAGATACTTGTAAAATAGTTGGTGTCGCATTTGGTAATTCTCTGTGGTACCTTCCGGAGGGTGAAAGTGGGATAGTATATTATAATAAGACCAAAAAAGGTGATTTTGAGGTTATAAATGAACCTGATAATTTCACGAAATCTCCTGTAATGAAGGAGTTTGTAACTGGTACTGGTAAAACAATCGAAGTTGATATTTCAGATGAAGCCTGTGCTGAATTTGGAGTGAAACATGGCGACAGA
This sequence comes from Patescibacteria group bacterium, assembly GCA_042569905.1. GTDB lineage: Bacteria > Patescibacteriota > Minisyncoccia > Moranbacterales > UBA9337 > JBHPHA01. The sequence goes on along the minus strand of JBHPHA010000021.1, from coordinate 283 downwards.
GTTAAGAGTCCAGCTGGAGGCAATGCAGTAGTGGCTGGTGTTACTATTGGTGAGGGTTCACGGTATAACGACAACCAATTATGGTATAGCCGAAATGGTTCATTTAGCGATCTGAGTTATTGGGGTGGTGCTAAAAAAGGTGAATTTAAGATTATAAAGTAAGAAAATATATACCGCCTCAACTTTATTATAAAGTTGAGGCGGTTTTTTTTATTCCTAAAGTTATTTATTGACAACTCAGCTGCGATATGCGATATTTTAATATAAAGTTTTTTAACAAAAG
>JBHPHA010000020.1:0-24500 GCA_042569905.1 Patescibacteria group bacterium | reverse complement strand
ACCAAGTCCACTTATTATCCAAATCAACAGACTTAATAAAAAATTAATAAATTACGTAAATAAAAAACCTATCAAAAAAAGTCCTTCCTTTGACAGGGTATGTTGCATCTTATCCCTCAATAGGCGAGATACAATAGGACTTTCTTATATTTTCTTTATTCTCAAAGGAATATTATCACAAATAAATACTTTTGACAAGAGCTGAATCCATAGAAAAATAAAAACGGGATATATCCACACGCTTACTCAAAAATATTCTAGCTACTCTTGCATGATATGAATATTCACTCTTTTTTCATTAGTAGTAATGCTGTTTGAAAAAAACTTCGGCCATCTCATTACCTCAACCTTCTTAATCTCAGGATACCTATCAATAATTGACTTTAATTGATCACTTTTTGCACCTAAAAAACTATTTCGTATTTTTTCCTCATTTAATTTATACTGAAATTTAACAGTGGCATGTGCACTAATCTCCAAGTAACCCTCTTCAATGTCTGCGCTGATTTGACCATATTCAATATTAATTTCAACCAATTCAACTCCTTCTTCATTTTCAATAGCATTGCCTATGATAGATTTCAGATCACTTTCATTATAAACTAGTCCAGTAGCGCTCATCGTTAATCCGTATTCAAACTTATCAGCAACAGCACTTTTATCTGGAAATACTTCATAACTAATAATTTCACGATTAACAGACTCCTTATCTAAAACATATTCATCACCCACAGACTCAACCAATTTAACTTCAATTTTATCACTAAGATTATTCTCTACATCAGACCTTGCTGCTAAGATATCATTCTCCGTAACTACGCCAACCTTGTCACCCCAAGAACCCCCTCCAGCAACTTTCTTGCTAGATTCGGCATAAAATTTTTCATACTTAGGACCGCCCTTGAATCCAGGTATCTTAAATTCAGACATACCTACGTTATACTCACTACCAGATTTATCAGCAACAATTTCAACATCAATTTCACCAGGAATAATTTCCCCGCCATCCTCAGTAAACCCTGGTACTGTGACACCCTTAACTAATCTAAATACCATACCGTCAGCATCTTCCAATCTTGTAGTGGCTACTAATATTTGATCTTCTTCACTATAATTATTGTAAATAATTGCTTCTCCTTTCGCTTTTTGCCCAGAAGCATAATCCTCCCCAGTGGAATCATACTCGAGATTAAGAGTATCCGTAACACTGATTAATTTAGCCCTAATAATATTTCTTTCTATATCAGCCGATTCAACTGTGGTATCTGCAATAACTGATAGGTCAATTTCTTTAATATCTGATTGAGGATATACATATATATCCGCCTTAGGCAAGAATAAATATGAAGTAATCCCTGCAATCAGCAAGATACCCATAAATAAAAATATACCAAAAACTAATCTAAATTTTTTAGAAGAAATTTTCCTTTTATGCAGAGCAGCTTTACCATCACTGTGAGCGTTTTTTGGTACGCGCATTGTCATACCCTCATGATCAACACCTTTGCGCGGAGCATCTACTTTAGGAGTCTTTGGGGGACCCATATCGAGACCTTTTTTCCTTATTCCATTAATATCACCCCTACCCAAATTCACCCTTCCCGTATCCGCACGCGCCATACTCTTCTTATTGACCATATCCATTCGAGGATGAGTACTCTCTAAGCTACTTTCTGCGACATAAGCCTCACTCCTTTTTTTGATATCATCATCTTCCTCAACACTTTCATCTTCTTCACGCTCACTATGCTTCTCAGTATTATTCAATTCATCATCCTTGACCATACGATCCACGCCATCAACCTCATTAAGATTATTTCTTACAACAAATCCACTTCTACGCGACAACTCTCCACCGGATTTATCATTGGTAACAATGACAACATCAAGTTTCATCTCATCAGCCTTATTCTTAACAAGCTTAAGACTAACAATACTATTCAAAATCAAAGCCCTTGCAGGAATAACAAAAACCACATTTTGAGATTCTACTTTCCGCAATCTGTCAATAACGGAAGTAACCTCTTCATCTACGTCAATATAGAAAACTTGCTGCATAACTTTATATTTAAATTATTTTGCTTCCACACTATTCATAGCTCTTCTAAGTATAACATCTAAGACCTTCTCATTGTCAATCAAATCCAATCCTAACTTAGCCAAACCAACAGGAGTGACATCCTGAAAACTCATCAGCTCATCTGTTTGATCACTTATACCAACTATGTCACTTGGTTTCAAAAAATGAACACTGGGAGACTTCGTAAAAGATAGTTTCTCAATCCACTTCGAAGAAGACAGTGCTCGCTGAACACCAGGAAGACCGGATCCTCCTCCGCACATCAATATCCTTGGAGGCAATAAATCATTTTGAGAAAATTCTGATAAAGACAATTCCACACCACTGAGCCAGACTTCGCAATCATCTTTCAATACCTTGTCTATCACTTGAGTATCCTTCTTATTTAACTCACCCTGTGCGTATCTTATTTTCAATATTTCAGCTTCTTCAAAATTTATCTTTAATTCATGTGCCATCCTTTTTGTAAAAGCTCTTCCCCCTAGTGCAAACATTTTAGTTCCTTCCAGTCCTCCATTTCTAACAACTGCAATATCAGTTGTCCCTCCTCCGATGTCAATAAATATCGCATTGAAATTCATCTCACCTTCCACGCCAACTGACCGAGCAACTGCATATGGCTCTGCTGCTATACTAATCAAATCAATACCCAATTCACTCGCGATAGTTTCAAGTGCCCCAAGATGTATCATAGGAGCATAGGCATTAAAAACACTAATTGAAACTTCTTTACCTTGAAATCCTAACGGATTACTAACCTGATAGCCATCAATTCTCACATCAGCAATAGCAGCATTGATTAATTTTATTTCAATCCCTTCTTGTCCAGTTTCCCAAGCTAATTGCTTTCGTATTCTTTCATAAGCTTTATATTGAACCTTTTGAATGATATTTTTCAGCTCAGGAAGTTCTATTTTCATTTCAGGATTCGCCCGTTCATAATGCACAGTTGTTGTAGTCCCTTTTACTAATTCACCAGCAATACCTACAACGGCATCCTTAATCCTGCTTACTCCAGCCGCTTCTTTTGCAATATCAATAGCTCGACGTGAAGTTTCAATAACACCAGAAATATCTGAAACTGCCCCACTTTGCATATTACCCATCTCTTGCCGAACCTTCCCAACACCAATCACATTACCATTTTTATTATCGTAATCAACCTTTACTACTAAAGCCTTAACAACCTCGGTTCCTATATCAAGAGCCAAGACAAAATCTATCTTTTTTTTACTATTTAAAATATTTGAAAATAATCCCATAGAAAATTAAATCAACTTATTAGTTTTTACTTTTACAATTTCCTTACTCATATCATCCGCGGACAATAGTCCGGCTTTGGCTCCATAAAATCTTGTAACATTTTTTCCATTTACCAAACCTCTTTTTAAACAAGATTCTAAATCAAGACCTTCAACACAGCTGGCCAAAAAACCACTCGTAAAGGCATCTCCCGCACCCAGTGTATCAACTATTTCCTTTTGAATCGATTTAGCATGCAAAATGCTCTCACCATCACTAACCCAAGCACCTCTTTCTCCATCTGTCACAGCTATGGTTGTTTTTCCAAATCTAATACCCTGCAACTCATTAATTAAAAAGGTTTCATCATTCAATTCCTCTTGCATATCCTCGTCTCCTTTTTGATTCAATAGCCACATAACTATTTCAATTGCTTCATCCTTATTAACAATCAAAACCTCCGCATTCTCTATCATTCTAATAACAACATCTGGATTACTGTTAATATTTCTTTGCCCAGGATTAAAAGCTAGGTGAATTAAGTTATCCTCAACTACGCCCATAATATCCTCAACATAATCAACCCAATTACCATTCAATGCACTCAAAAAAATCCATTCAGTATCTCGAATATCTTCAGGGAACACTTCCAGTTTATCATTAGCATCTCTGTTGAAAAATATAATATGATCCTTGCTACTTTCATCCACGACAATATGCGATAAATCACTCTTACACTTAGAGTCAACCTGGATTAAGCTTGTACCAACACCCTCTTTCTTTAATTCTGAAATAATCCATTTACCTATAGAGTCGTCACCTAATTTACTATAACAGCTAGTCTCTATATTTAATCTAGCCAAACCCTGTGACACATTCGCACAGCATCCACCTGGTGCTTCATAAATATTATCAATTTGAAATTTCGCACCTAACTCAAAAGACAATTTCTTCTGAGAAGTTAAATCCTTAGGAGTATTAGTGACGACCCCTCCTGATGTGGGCAAAAAAACGTCTTTTGATGATGATCCAATGCAAATTACTTGTTTCATTTTTATTTAAATATTATTTTAAATTTTTAAAAATCTGATGCGCATCGATATCAATCTTTATTAAATCTGGGTTTATCACATTCAAAACCAACCAAGCCAACATAACAGCAACTAGTCCCCAAAGAGCATCTGTAATTATACTCTTTGATTTCTCTGTCTTCGATGCATTTCCTGCAGAGATAAAATATTGAAAACCACCAATACTAATCATTAAAAGAGCAGCGATCCCAACCGACCACACAGCAAATTTATACAAGCCTTTTAAATAACCTGGGAATGTAGAAATCTCCTCTACTGAGCTACCAGGAATCCCAACCGTTGGAGTATAAATATATTTACTATCCGCAGCAAAAGCAATCGACATAAAGCATGTGGTAAATATAAATACCATCATTCCCATTATTATTCTTTTTGTTTTTTGTTTCATAATTTAAATAACTCTTAAAATTTTATATAAAAATAATCATTTTACGTCAGCATTTTTGTCCTCTCCATAATCTCTCGATTAACCATCTTAGCATCTCTTCCGTTTCTTAGTCGAGACAACTCCTTTAAAGCATTGGCCACTTCTTGATCACCATCACTTGGGGGATAAGTCTTAAAATTAAACGGTTTCGTTGTCTCATTATTCACCAATAACTTCGCGAAGCCATTATAGTTATCAACGTTAATCAAATCAGTTGGTTTAAAAACAGGTTCAAATTGACTACCAAGGAACTCGGCGTCCTCTGGTCCCACACGAAAAGAGCAAAGCGAGCCAACATTTCCAAACACAGCCTTTGAAATGTCTTCACTGAGCTGTCCAATAAATTGATGAGCAATAACTAAGTTCAACTTATATTTTCTCGCCTCAGACAGAATTTGAGAAATTGAGTCAGTAGTAACATTTTGAAACTCATCTATGTATAGATAAAAATCCTTCCTCTCATCTTCTGGAATATCAACCCGAGAAAGAGCTGCCATCAATATTTTACCCACCGCTATCATTCCAAGAAGATGACTATTTATTTCACCAATCTTACCCTTAGACAGGTTAACCAATAAAATCTTTCCATCATCCATAATCTCTCTAAAATTCAAAGTACTTTCTTGTTGCGCAATAATCGGACGCATCATATCATTTGATATAAACGTAGTAAGCTTTGAGGTTATATATGGAACCATATTTGCCAAAGCAGCTTCACCACCAGCCTTTTCAGCTTCCTTCATCCAGAAATCTTTAACAACTGGATTATTACAATGCTCCAGCTTCATCTTACGAAAATCTTCATCCGCCAAAACTTTCGGTATCTCCATTAAAGTCGATCCTGATTCTGGATGTTCCATAATCAAAAGCATAGCGTTTCTAGCGTATTGCTCAAACATTGGACCACCAGTTGCTTTTAAATCATAAAGTTTATCAAAAATACCAATCATTTCATTAATAACAAAACTCTTCTCCTCAGGTTTTGCATATTCCAACATATTTAAACCAAAAGGTCTTTCCGTGTCAGATGGGTCAAAAATAATCACATCCTCAGCCCGCTCCTTAGGAACAGCAGTTAAGATATCTTCAATAGCATCTCCATGTGGATCGATGAAACAAACACCTTTCCCGTTCTTAACATCCTGCTTAGCCATTTCCTGTAGAAAATTAGATTTACCAACACCAGTCTGACCAATCACATATAAATGCCGCCTTCTGTCATTATCAGAAAGATATATATCTGTTTTTGTACCACGATAATCGTTATACCCTAGCAATACTCCTGTGTCTGGAAGGTTTATTGGAGGGGGAGCACTACCAGATTTTTGCCATTTTATCTTCGGCGTTTCTGTAGTTGAAACAGGGAAGTGAAATATACTAGAAATCTCTTCAACATTGAGAATCATCTCATTATCCTCATCAAAATTTCTAAAAATATAATTATATGAGGTTTTCTTCTGCTTAATTCTCTTTTTAACTTTAAAATAATTAACGTCTGGATTTTCAAATTGAGAAAACGCATTCTCCATTTGTGCCAAGATAGCATCCGCCCTCTCTTGAGTAGCGGCAGAAGCAAGCAATCTAACATTAGCCCTAAAACCAGCCTTTGTTGATTTCTTCTCAATGGATTTCACAAGCTCTTGCTCTTCTGGAGTAAGTTGGATTATCTCTTCATCCTTTCCCATAACATCCTGATCCTGAGACTTCGTCGCAACAGACATAACTTCTGATATACCCTTACCAGCACCCTTTCCAATTTTTGAAAAAACTGAGTCAGAATGAACATCTTTCAGCTGCTTTCCTTGCTGCATTTTATGCGCAATACTCTTCCCTAGTTTTCTCCATTGTTTTCCAGCAGGAACTAAAATCATTTGAAGAGATGCACCCTCCTCTTTTGTATTCAGTTTACTAAGTGCATTAGAAATCTCATTTAAAGGATCTGATTCCATTTGATCATAGGTTCTAACAGGCAGCGCATGTTTACTTTTTAACTCCAAAACTGATACGGCAGTATAGCTGCCTGGAGAAAAAATAGTATAATCAGAGGACTTTTCAATAGAAGCACTCGGAAAATAACTATGAATTTGCTTCTCAACGATCTCTCTGAATTTTTTCGGGATTGCAATATAAAAGAATATTTCTTCACTATCAGAAGGGTTGGCAATTTCTAGTGAGATATATGGCTGACCATAGACCGCACTTAATAGTGTCTTTTTTGACTTAATATTAGCTAGTGTTGTCAAAAAATTCTCCATAGCACCCACCTCCTCTTTCCAAAAAGCCCTATCCCCTGTCCCAGACTTATCATCTCCGTTTCCATCTATCTTGGAAACTCTCACAACTTCTAAATCCATATTCATTGAACAGTTTATCTGAGCTCTATATATCAAAAAACTTCTCACCACCAAATATACACCACTAGCAATTGATAGTGTTGAGAAAATTAATATTAAAGGGATGAGTATTATATTTAAATCCATTTTATTTTATTTTTGTTTGAAATTTTATTTCTTCATTACGCAAAAAAGCTTTTGCACGAATTCTCACCATTAAAAGACTACGATTTCTTAATGATTCCCTTACTAATCAATGCGTCATGCAATTCATCAGCAAGTAACTTATCATGGAACATATCCAGTACATAGTTATCATCCAAATGTCTTGCCACCTTTACAGCATGAATAACGTCCTTATTCATCGCTAAATCAACGAGGTTTTGAATTTGACTCTCAGCATCAACCGCCTCATATACACTCTTAGCATCTGCACCTACATCAGACTTACCAATTCCTTCTTCGTCTGAAGTTTTCTGAACTTTTGATAATATCTTAGTGTACGCACTATCTTTTTCTGCTACGCTCACTTCCTTCGGAACCTCTTTTTCAATCTTTTGAACCTCCCCTTCTTTCTCTTCTCTACCAATAGAAACTTTACTTTCTAAGCCCAAGCCACTTTCACTCACTGGTTCTAAATTTGATTTAATTTCATCAGCCATATTTTTTCAGTTAATTTTTTACATCTCTATCTCAATCCCTTGCAGATCCTCTTTTAATTCTACCACAATTCCTTCTAACATTTGATCATAATCAGGAATCTTTACTTTCAAAAATTCCTCAACTTCCTCTGATGTTCTTTTTTCTTCCAGCATTTTTTCAAAATGAGCCCTACCTTCGTCATCTAATTTTTCAACTGTTTCTACAAAAACTCTTTTTAAAATCATCTCTCCCATTTTTGCCAAAAACTCATCTTGCTTCTCCTCCTCTATCCCCTCTAATCCAAATTCTTGCATTATCTTTAATTTAACTTGACTCACGTCTTTTTGTTCATTATTCATATTTTTGATTTGTTAATTTTTTACAATGATTTTAAAACTATTTATTCTCCTCAATAATTCTCATTAAATCCTCCATTTTACCCTTCTCAACAGCTGCCTGGGTTAATCTATATGTCCATTTATTCATATTCTCTCCAGGATCTGGATTAATCCCAGCTTCCTCAGACAAAGCACTCATTAATTCTCCATATTGCTCAGATTGAACAGGAATATTCACAACCTCTCTCCACTTATCTAAATTCTCAAAAATTGCCATCCTCAATTCTCCAGTTTCAAATCTCACAAGATTATCCTGGAATAGACCCATAGAACCTTCCGGGGCTGACTCACCTGCGAACAAATCCTTAAATTCATTTTCCCTCAAAAGTTCATCTACTGTATTTAATCCGTCAAACTCAATCCCTCTTGAACTTGTCTCCCGAATAAACTCAGCCACCTTTTGCTCAGCACTGCCAGATTTCAAAATGTCAGCCGGTCTTCCGAAGTCGAAAGATTCTCCCTGTTCAGAAGTCATCTCTGGATATTCCTCCAACAATCTCGCGATAGGTATGCCATTAATTCTTGAATAATCTTGAGCGCTAATACCCAGTTTATTCGCAGCTAGTAGTGCGTTGTTTATTCCAAAATCAGCCTTTTCAATACCAGAGACTTCTGTTTCAATTTCTACTGGCTCTTTTGGATTTTCAATATCAGCAGACTCAGCTACTGCATTTACTGACTCCTTTGTGCTCTCAACAGCTCCTTCCTCCGCTACTCTTTTTACTGCATCATCTAATACTGGTACCTTTGATGTATCTTCTAACACTGGTATCTTTGATGTATCTTCTAACACGGGCACATCTATAGAGGTAGTTTCGGCACTAAAAGTATCTGGCTGATCAAGTACTATTGATTTTGCCAACTCCTTATTATAAGTTCCTTCGCTATGCTCTTCTACAAACTTACCAATCCCAGCAGAAACGAGACCATACTCCTTACCAATCGATGACGATGACAGTGACTGAACAATTTCAGTCCCCGAAGCCCATCCAAAAATCTTCCCTAAAGCAGGCCCAGCAGCAGTCAATGCCACACTTGCACCTACACCTTTCCAAACATTATGAATTTTCTTCATCTTCAATGTTTGAATAGTTTGATCAAGGTTACTTATTTCATCATCGAAAAACTCAAGCATAGCCCTTCTCTTCTCTTCTACACTCTCCGCACCAGACTCAGTAACATGTCGTTCTCTACCCTCAGAAACCCACTTCTCATCCTTTCTTTCAAGTCGCGCATCTTCGAATGATTTCACACCTGCACCCAAAGAAGCTGCTCCAAATAATCTTTTTGCGAGCATAGCTCCACCGGCTGCACCTGCTGCAAACGCACCACCTGAAGCTCCAGCAATAAATCCAGCACCAATCAATCCGACACCATAAAGAGCCTTCTTTTTCCAAGATAAAGACTTGTATTCATCAAATCTATTATTCCAAAAATTCTCAAAACCACTCAAATTTGGACTCTTCTCCATTCGAACCTCACTACGCTCAATGTTATAATTCATTCTCTCTTGAAGAACAATATTTCCAATCTCTGCAGCTTCATTCTCCATTGTTCCAGACTCTATCAATACTTTAACGTATTTTCTAACATCTTCCTGATACCTACTTTTAGCATCCTCAAACTCTTCTGAAGACTGACCCATTTCAGATCGCTTACCTAATCCGAAAATCTTTCTGAATACAGAAGAATGTTTATCCATATCATAGTCTAAGTCAACATAAAGACGCCTACTCTCTTCAAGGGCTTGTTTCATTCCTTCAATTTTTTCTTGCGCTTCCCTAGCTTTATGCTGTTCCAACGCTCTCTTGTTTGCATCCCCTCTTAACTCACTAAATTCATCTTCTCGCTCAAAAAAATCTGCTAATTCACTCTCTGCCGCCTCATCCTCAGTCATCTCAAAATTATCCGCATCATCAATCACTTCAACATTATCCCATGTCTCAACTTCTCCTTCATTCTCAACTTCAAATTTCTTAGCTTCTTTTTCTTCAATCTCAAATGTTTTAGATGTATCATCTTTTTTACTCATCAATTCCAATACCTTTGCCCTAAGAATAGGGGGAAGGATGTCAGGAGAAGATTTTCCATTTTCTATATTCTCCAAATCCTTAGTAAGATTATCAAAACCATATACGCTTCCTTGATGTTCAACATTACCAGATTTAACCAATCTGTTCAGATCGCTCCAATTAGACACTCTCTTAATATCCTCAATTGGCTCCACTTTTTTTGTCTCTTTTTCTTTAATTGTATTCCAGATACTTTTCATATCATCTGGATTCTTCCGCATAAAATCTTCAATCTCATTGGGACTCATATTGAAAAACAAATTCAAGTCATTCTTAGTAGTCACACCAGCAGACTTCAGATTCTTTTTAATAGCTTCAGCGCGCCTTGGACTGTAATTTTTCATCTTAGAAAAATATACCTCAATTGGGTCATCAGCAGCCAGAGATTCCTTTTTCACATCCTCCCCATGATTCTGCTTTCTCTTATTCGACTGCTCCGCCATCTTAGCAGCCAGTTGATCTTGTAATTTTTGCTCTAACTTATTTGCCATATTTTTAAATGTTTATTTTATTTTTAAGATAGTTAATCGCATTTTCCATCTTTTTAGGCTCTACAACCCCTTCTTCAATCAAATATTTATTCATTTCCTGATAGACAAATTCTCGGCTCAATTCTTTCACTTCATCAATATTATTCTCATCATACCCATCAGCTTCGTAGTCAGTCGACTCTATCATCTCCATCATCTCTAGTATATCGCCTAGATAGTATTCATCTAGATTCTTTTCATCTTCCTGACTCAACTCCCTCTCTTTTTTCTCTTTTTCCAAATACTTCGCCAACTCTCCCTTGAACTCAACTTTGCCATCCGTCATTTTAGTGAGAACTTCCTCCAAACTCATCACCAGAGGACCCGCAGGCTTCACCCACATAGTTCCCCTCACATTTAACCCTTGAGAAAACTCATCTTCAATATCTTTACCCACTAAACTTGAAAAAGAAAACCTATCCACATTAGGACTCCACCCTATTCTAGTATCACATCCACTAGCCATTAAAGCATCATCCGCATAACTAGATAAAAGATTAGCCTCAAGGTTGATTGCTACTTTTCCATATCGCTCAGTTTCAATTATAAATCCATCTTTTTCCATTTTCTCCAATTTTTTCTTCGCTGTTTCAATAACCTTTCTTTGCTCCTCCGACTTATTTCTAGTCTTGCCCGTCTTTTTATCCGTAAAAATAAAACCAAATTTTTTCAAAAGACCTGTACTTATTTCATCATTCACAGAAAGCTCCTTTCCTTCATGAGTCTTGTACTTAAAAAAGTTCACTAAATTAGTAATACTAGCAACCCTCTCACCCCTGAGCCCCATTAATGTTTTCCAAGAATTTCTGAAATAATTCTTATGATATTTATCTGCATCTCTAAAATTATAATTATCTTCCTGATTCACAAAATCAACCAAACGATCTAAATATCTTTCTTTTTTAAGTAATCCCAATCCAGTTAAAATCTCATACGTCCACACAGTAGCTGACTTATCCTGCTTAGACTCTGGGCCGTGATGATCAATTAAAACATAATCAATACTTCCATCTTCCTTTCGTACAATAACCAAACCATCTCCTCCTCCTGTATCAATATTAATTTTTCCAGAACGCTTATCTCCTGGTTCAATATACTCCACATTACTCGTATCAATCCCAGCCTCCTTAAAAAGCAATAGGGAAGACTTCCCATCCATATCTGACCTTGGTAATATCCCCTGTTTACCGCCCTTAATCTTCCCCCATTTCCCATGCACAGCCAAATCAGTCCAAGCCTTTCTGGTTAGCTCCTTGAACTTATCATCCCCTTCTCTAAGATTTTCCGCATTTAATTGTTCATAGTTATCAATTTTATCCAAAGTAATTTCAGCAGCACGTCTAATCAAATCACCTTTCTTAATACTATCCTGATGCGCTTCGAAATCAGCACGAGATTCCTTTCCGCGAACCATCCTAAGGCTAACAATTGCATCACTAACCCGATGATACATTTTCCTCAACTCATCCTCATGTACTTTTATATATTCAAAATCTCCCTTAAGCTCCTTGAATTTACCATCAATCCTATCGAAAATTTCCTGAGCTTTCTGTGACTGCTCCTCACTTTCGCTTTTTTCTTTTTTGAAGTAATCAAGCTCAGTGCCAAGAGCATTCATCAGATCATCTGTACTTTCAATGTATTTTATAATATTCTCCCTTATTGACTCCTTCTCAATCTGCTCAATAACCCTATCCTCTTCCTCCGTTAACTCATATTCCTCACTCTTATCACTACTCTCCGATATTTCATCCTTCACGCCTTCTTCTCCTGAAGTAATATCCTCATTATCAGAAGCGTCTTTAATATATTTCTCAGCCAACTCAGCAAATCCTTTTGAAATATTAAACCTCCTCACTACCTCCTCACCATTGCGAATTACCCATCTCTTATTACCAATCTCTTTCGAAACATTTTCCATCTCTTCTAATGAAATTCTTTTTATTTCCTCTGCCCTCTTTTCCTCATCAAGCTTCAACAACTCTTCGGATCTTCTTTTAATCTCCGAAACAACCCTCTCCTGAATTAATTCAATACCCGCAACCGCTCGATCCTCCTTATCCTCGGCCTGATAAGTCTCCGCTGCTTCATCTAAAAAATCATTATCAAAAAAAACATTATCTGCCATATCACGAACACCAGTCTCAATCTCTCTGTTTAATTTTTCTTGCAAAGACTCCTCACCTTCCAATTTCTCCAATCTACTCTCAATTTTTTGCTTATCCATATCAAAAATAAAAAAGATTACATAACATTACCAAAATTATACCACAAGTTGGCTCATGCAACAAAAAATGATAAAATTCAAATAGATACTTATGCAACTTTATTTTACATATATTTAATATCGTAAACTACATACAAAAAAACAAGAAATAATACATATAATTTGAGTCAATTTAATCTTATACCTTATGACCAGAAAAACATTAAAAATCATCAATTTCACATTATTAGTACTAATTATTATCGGCGCCTTTTGGGTTCGCTCTTTTAACATAGAAAATGCCCCATCTGGAATCTATCCCGATGAAGCAGAAAATGGAATGGACGCCTATATAGCATCCCAGACAGGAACTTATGAATTATTCTACACTGGAAACAATGGGCGCGAGGGGCTTTATATAAACTTGCAAGCCCTCGGGATTAAATTATTTGGAACTTCTATGTTATCACTGAAATTATGGTCTATTATTTTTGGAACCCTAACAGTTTATGGAACATATCTTCTTACTAAGCAACTTTTTAGAAGTGCTCGCTCAGGATTAATCACCGCCTACCTTGTGGCATTTTCATTTTGGTCTATTAACTTTTCAAGAATAGGATTTAGAGCAATTATGCTTCCTGCTGTAATTACTTTTTCCGCCTATTTTCTATTCAGGGGAATTAGAACCAAGAAGTATATTCACTTTATTTCAGCGGGATTAATTTTTGGAATCGGACTTCACACATACATTGCATTCAGAATCACACCTGCAATACTTTTTATTCTTTTTATTGCACTTTGGATAACCAAAAAGGACTTTATTAAAGATTACTGGAAGCAAGCATTGATTTTCATCATGGCAGCATTCATCACCATGGCGCCAATGATTAATGATTTCTATCAAAATCCTGAGCATTTAGGTTCTCGTGCAGCTTCTATCTCTATTCTTAATCCCGAAGTTAATCAAGGACACTTGGTAAAAATAGCCATTGAAAACATAGGATTAAGTCTAGCAAAATATACATTTTGGGGAGACCCAAACTGGAGACACAACTATCCTCCTTACCCAGTTCTGCATCCACTACTAGGAATAACTTTCATCATTGGGCTAATCTACATAATAATAAAATTTTTCCACCTTCTTCACTTGCGTTTTAAACACAAAATTAGAGACAGGAAGCTTTATGTTTACTCATTCATTCTCGCTTGGTTTTTTGGAATGCTGGCTCCTGAGTTCCTATCAGTAGGACTTCCTCACTCCCTTAGGGCTATTGGTACTCTGCCAGTAACCTATATTATTGCGACTGTACCAATTCTATGGATCCTAGGAAAAGTTGATCAATTAAACTATACACCAAAATTACTAACGTACTCTGTTATAATAATATTATTAGCCTCCATTGGAGTATTCAATACAGTGAAATATCATGTATTTTGGGCAAATAATGAAAATCAATATATTTCTTTCGATAAATATTTAAAAGAAATATCTGATTACACGAAAAATCTTCCAGCATCGACAGAGAAGTATATAGTAGCTGATCAATACACTAGCTTACCAATAAGATTTTTAAATGCAGATGTAGAAAAAATGAACTATGTTTGGGATGTTCATGTCCCCTATATAAGTCCTAAGGATAACGATTTTGTAATAATAATGACTCATCCAGAGGAAAAAATTCATAATCAAGTACTAGAAAAATTTCCAGATATTAAAGAAGTTCGAAGCGCTAGAAATGGAGGCGGATACTTCATAGAATTTACTTATAGAAACTCCACTATGAAATAAAAATTTCAATTGTTGCAAGCATAATCACTAAGCACACATAATAAAAAAATGAAAAAAATTGAAACCTTTTTAAGAAAAAAGTACAAATGGGTGATTGCTGTAATCTCGGTATTTTTCCTAGTAACATCCATATTAAATGCAAACAACGACTCTGCAACGTTCGATGAGATTGCTCATATTCCGGCTGGATATAGTTATTTAACCGAACATGATATGAGACTAAACCCCGAGCATCCACCTCTCATAAAAGAGTTATCTGCGGTGCCTCTTCTGTTTTTAAATTTAAACTTTGACACTACTCAAGATTTTTGGACACAAGATGTGAACGGGCAATGGGCTGCTGGTAGACATCTCCTATATGAGGCAGGAAATAATCCTGACGCTATAGTTTTTTGGTCTAGAATTCCGATTATACTAATCTCGCTCATCCTTGGACTATTTATCTTCAAATGGGTTAAGGAATTTGCAGGAACGCTTGCTGGACTACTTTCATTTACAATCTATTCATTCGATCCCAATATACTAGGACACAATCACTACGTAACTACAGACATTGGAATTGCGGCTTTCTTAACATTTGCATTTTACTATTTCATAAGATTTTTAAAGGCTCCGAGCTGGAAAAATGCATTCATTGGTGGAGTTTTTCTGGGATTACTTCAATTGGCTAAATTCTCATCAATAACAGCATTTCCAATTCTTGGAGCAGCACTCATAGTCTTCCCTCTTATCAAGAAAATTAAAGTTAAAGACGGCGAAGAAGGGGGTATTATTAAGAAAAAATTCCAAACACTTTTCGACTACATACTAAAAGGTCTTTATGCCTTTGCAATTTCAATGATTCTTGTCTGGGGTGTCTATCTGTTCAGCACGTTTAATATGCCTCAAGGGAATTTAGAAAAGACAGTTAACTTCTATTTTGACCCAAGTGACCAAAAAACCATCAGTGTTCTTACAAGAGAAACACTTCTAACTCTAAATCAAAATAGCATTACTCGACCACTTAGCGAGTATATTTTAGGAGTTGGAATGGTTTTTAAAAGAGTGGCCGGTGGAAATAGCGCGTACTATTTTGGAGAAGTTTCTAGTGAGGCCTTTGTGTCATATTTTCCAGTTGTATTTGTCATAAAAGAAACCTTCGGATTTCTAATATTACTATTTATTGCACTAGCAATCTCCATAACGCAGACGTCCAAAAAAATATTCTATTTCAATAATGAATTTTTTAGAAAGACATGGAAGTTCCTGAGGGATTATCTTAGGAAAAAACCGCAGCAATACATTCCATATTCATTCGTGCTATTATATGCCTATTTAAGTATTACGGGAAATTTAAATATTGGATTTAGACATCTATTTCCAATACTCCCGTTCTTGTTTATATTGATCGGAGTAAAAATAACAACGCTAATAAGAAGACAAGCTCCTCTACGTAGAAATATATATACAGCTCTATTATACGCCACCGTGCTAATACTCGTACTGGAGACTCTCCTGGCCTTTCCTTATTATGTGTCATTTTTCAATCAAGCAGCAGGTGGTCCAAAGAATGGACATAACTATGTAACAGACTCGAATGCGGATTGGGGACAGGACCTAAAAAGACTCCAGAAATTTCTAGACAAGCACCCAGAAATTGAAAAAATTCGAGTTGATTATTTCGGAGGAGGAAATCAAGCGTATTATCTTGGTGATAAATATCTCCAATGGTGGGACAGTAAGAGACCAATTGAAAATGGATGGTATGCTGTTTCAACAAATTTCCTCCAGGGAAGTATGCATGATGAATCCAAGAGCGAATCAGAAAGCTGGAAATGGATTCAAGGATATCAACCCGACTATCAAGTTGGAACTTCGATCCTCATCTATCACATTCAAGACCAATAAAATTAAAACCTGTCAGTACTACTGACAGGTTTTAATTTCCTAGAATAACAAAAATTCTACCCGTCCTTTTATTCAGACTCAACGGGCACACTCTCTTTCACTTTCTTATTCTCACTCGTAGCTTCCTTTGTACTACCAACTTCAACATCAATCAAATCCTCAATGACCGCATCGCTAACCTGCTCATCGCCCTTAAATTCTTTTGATTTATAAAAAATTTTATCCTCCACTCTCAAGTCAATATATTCCAAATCATTTGCATCCTCAATACTTATCTCCTTTGTTAAAAAAATTCTCAATGTATTTAAGGTTTTATCAATTGGAATAGTACTATCTAAATACAAATCCCAGCCATCAACAGCGCTCAAAATGACCTCGTCAGCCAATCTGGAAGATGTTTTAAACTCATTACTGATTGCCAATCCAAAACCGCTCCAAAGCTCATTTTTCACACCTAGCACGAAACTAGCATAATCACTTTTCAATATATAATCACCCTCATTAACATATTTATTACTCAAATCATACAGTCTAATTAAATCATTTTCAGATACACTCAGAGCATTAACATCAACTTTCTCATATGCCTTACCATCTTCATCTACCATATAGCAATCTGATTCTAAACACCACAGAAGCAATGAGTCTCTTTCTGTGAGATATATCCCCGCAGTACCTGGAAATATCTTTTTAATTTGCACTTTTTTTATTTTTTTAAACTTATTTGTCAAAAGACTATCAACGTTATTTTCTCTTAAGAATAAAAAATTATTACGAGGGAAAATATATAAATATTTACCATCCAGATAACTTGATAGCTCCCCCTCAATATCCTCATAAGAAAGATTCTTAATTCCATTAATAGTAACTGTGGTTATCTTAAAGAACTTAGAAAAAATCACAACGTAAATCAACACAATCAAAAAAACTACCAAAAAAATATGCGATACTAATCTTAAAAAATTATACTGCTCCTTTTGGTGTTTTTTTATCTTTCTATCCTTTGCCCAATGACTTTTATTTTTCACTACTTTAAAAAGACTCTTATAAATTTATCAACAAATTTTCCATAACCAATCTGGGATTAGAATTGGTATGCTTAATTTTTACCAGACTTTTTTCAATTTTTTCTACAGCACTATAAATAGAACAGAGCTTATCTCTACTCTTAATATTCTTGTATCCTTGTATCCTTAAAAACCAAATCCAGGATTCCAAACTACTTACAGCTGCCCCCACATCCTTAGCCAATTCCTCAGCCTTATTGAGTCTGTCAAATAATTCCATAGAAAAAATATTTCTAAAATCACTATAGCTATTCTTTCTACGTTCCAGCTCTTCTGAATCACTTTGCATATCAAATACCATACCTGGCCTACCCATAGATAGTAAGATTAAATTATCCAAATCCACATCACTATTCATCCCACTTAGCTCCTGCTTCATCTCCGCAAGAGGAACTAACCCAAATCTTAAAACCTGACACCTCGACTTAATCGTAGGCAAAATCCTATTTTCCTCAGATGTGATTAAAATTATAATCGAAGTTGAATTTGGCTCCTCTAAAATTTTTAGTAGCGCATTTTGAGACGATTTATTTAGCCTTTCAGAGTCGTTAATTAATAAAACATTATATTTTCCATTCAAAGGAAATGTACTTAATTTTTTCTGAGCATCTCGCACATCATCAATACTAATATCTCGTATCTTCGTCACACCTTTTTTTGTTTCACTTCTTGGTGCGACTACAACAATATTTTCATAATTATCCTTTCGAGGAGTATCTAGGCTTTCCTCACCCAAAGAAACACTGTTAGCAAATTTATTGGCAATTAAAAATTTACCAACCCCTCCTGGTCCAGAAAAAATATACGACTGAGAGATTGAATTATTTTTCAATGAATTCTCTAAAAAATTAAGTTGTTTTTTGTGACCAATTATATTCATTTCAAAAAAAATCTTTTAACTATTTACCCAAAACATCATTAACCGCGGCAATAAAATTGTTCTCAAAATTTGCTTTTGAAAATTTTCTAGCAGTTTCAATTATTTCATCCTTACTATATGTACCTTCATTCTCTATAAAGCGATTCACTCCATCAGACAAAACCTCTACAGTTTGCTCATTAAAAAACTCACCATTAACACCTTCTTGAATTATTTCCTTCACACCGCCCTTTCTAATCCCAATCACAGGTACGCCATAACTCATAGCTTCAACAGCTGTCATCCCAAAATCATCAACAGTTGGGAAAATAAGTGCCCTTGCATTTGCATAATACTTCTCCAACACATCATCCTCTTTCCAACCTAAGATTCTAATATTGTCTCCAGCAATTCGCTTTAAATAATTCTCCTGCTCACCCTCACCAATAATATATAAAGGAAGTCCTAATTTATTAAAAGCTTTCACAATTAAATCCACCTTTTTATATGCTGATAGACGAGAAACAACTAAGAAATATTTTTGACCACCTAACTCTTTCATTAGTTCATCGCGATTATTATCACTAAACGCTGGAGGATAAATTACATCCGCATTCCTTTTATAGTACTTCTCGACTCTTTCTTTTGTGTATTTTGAATTTACAATTAACGCATCAGGTCGCTTAGATGCTTGATGATCCCAAATTCTAATATAGCTCAAAACTAGTCTCTTAAGAATTCCCAACTTTTTTCCAATATCCCTTAAGTATTTCTCATTATAATCCCAGACAAACCTCATTGGAGAATGAATATATGCTATGTGCTTCGTATTTAATCTAGTTACTATACCCTTAGACCATGCTCCAGATGAAGATATTACTAAATCAAAATCGCGAAGATCTAGCGTTTCAGGTGCAGTCGCCATAAATGGCAACAAGTACCTTTTCCTTTTTATTAAAGATTTTGGAAAGCTTTGGAGAAAAGACGTCTTTATTTCTCTATCACCAAATCTACCATGCATATTATTCTCGTCATAAAGTAATGTGTAAATTGGAGCGTCAGGAAATATCTCACACAAAGATTCCAGCACCTTTTCAGCTCCTCCATATTGAGTCAAAAAATCATGCACCAATGCAACCTTTTTCCCTCTTAAGTCTAATATTTGATTTTCGTTATTATTTTTCATAAGATTACCTAATTCAGCCAAGCTCAACCATTAACTCTTATTATATCATCTTTTGGATATTTTCCCAGACTTAAGCCAAAACATTGACAAATTCCGTAAAATGCGCTAATTTAGACTCACATCAAAAAATAAGGGCTTAGCCCTTGACAAATCTAGCAAAATATGCTATTATTAAATATCAAAACAAAAATATATTTAATTTTTCATAGCCAAAACAAGGAGGCATATTATGCAAAAATGGGGTTTCATATTCGTATTGGCAGCAGCAGCGATACTACTCTTGGGGTCAATTTTTTCCACCCCTCGAGGTGGAAAA
Organism: Patescibacteria group bacterium; assembly: GCA_042569905.1. GTDB lineage: Bacteria > Patescibacteriota > Minisyncoccia > Moranbacterales > UBA9337 > JBHPHA01. Next base: position 4,375 of record JBHPHA010000020.1, on the reverse strand, counting down.
ACTGGTGGAGGAATTTACACTGCCTCCGCATCAACCCAGAAGACACTCGATGAACTGAGTAATTAAAAATCACTCAGTTTGCCTACTCGCCCTCGATCAAAATTAGCTTTAAGCTATGAGATCGGGGGTGTTTTTTATTTCTCTAAAATTTCAGCAATTTCACTGGCGCATCTATCCCAAGAAAATCTTTTCACATTTTCCAACCCATTACCACTCAACTTATCCGCCAATTCCTCACTCATCAAAATATTTCGAATACCACTGCTCAATTCAATTACATCATTTGGATCAACTAGAACCGCCGACCCATTCACTACCTCAGGAATCGAAGAATTACTTGAAGCCAAAACTGGAGTCCCAACACTCTGTGCCTCCAAGATCGGAATACCAAACCCTTCATAAAAAGTTGGAAAAACAAACAAGCTCGCTTTCTCCAACAGCTCCCATTTCTCACTATCCTCAATAAACCCAGTCAGTATAATATCTTTTTTAAATTCACTTTCTTCAACTCTCCTCAATATCTTATCATAACCAAATCCACCCCGACCAGCTAACACTAATTTATGAGAGATTCTATCCTCTTTTTTTAATATTTCAAAAGCCTCGATTATTCCAATAATATTTTTTCTTTCCTCAATCCTACCAATAAATAGCAGATACTCGCCATTAATTATTCCCAACCTATCTAAAGTATTTTGATTTTTAATTTTCGATATTTGATTCTTACTACTGTCATACCCTTCGTAAACGACATCGATTTTATCATCGGAAACTCTGTATAAATCAATTAAGTCTTTTTTCGTATTCTCAGAAACAGATATTATCCTACTTGCCCATTTGCAAGAGTTCTTAATCGAATGACGCATATATAACCTTTCCCAAAAAGAATAAGCTTTCGGTAAGAACTCGTATTCCAAGCCATGCATCACCACAATCGTCTTTTTAGGGTGAATAATTGGAACCGTATGAGCAGGAACAAATAGTATGTCTATTGGATTTAACAACATTTCAATCGAAAGACCTGCTTGAGTCCAAAATCTTGGAAATCTTATCTCCTCCACACTCCAGTTATTTGGGATATCAAAATTATCTTTCTCAATTATTTCTTTTTGACCTTTTCGCAAATACAAAATAACCTGATGATTTTTCAATTTATCTCTCAGGTTTTTTATTACTCGATATGAATATTCTTCAATACCTGTACGATTTTTCAAAAAAGCTCGCGAGGCATCTATTCCAATTTTCATCCTTCTTTCAGTAACTAGTAACTCGTAAATAGTAACTAGTAACTTATTTATTTAATTTTCCGCAATTACTAATTACGGATTACTGATTACAGGTTATTAAAGACTACTTCTGCATCATAATAACCCTTTTATATGTATCAAGATTCTCAAGAGCCTTTCCAGTTCCCTTTACCACACAGGTCAATGGATTATCTGCCACATAGCAAGGAACATTAATAGTTTTTGATATTAACTGATCAAGATTTCGAAGTAATGCTCCACCACCAGACAATATCATACCCTTATCAATTATATCCGCTGCTAATTCTGGAGGAGTTTCTTGAAGAACTTTTTTAATTGCATTAATCACTTCACGAAGTTCATCTTGAAGTGCCTCAGTTACCTCATTAGAAGATATTTTAATTATTTTTGGCAAACCACCGCTCAAATCCCTACCCTTAATTTCCATATGCTCCTCCTTAACCTGTGCGATAGCTGATCCAATATTGACTTTGATATCCTCAGCAGTGCGATCCCCAATAGCTAATCCATGCTTTCTTTTAATATAATCCTTAATAGCTTGGTCAAATTTATCACCACCAACACGAGCGCTACAAGAGGAAACAATTCCTCCCAAAGAAATTACCGCCACCTCAGAAGTTCCACCCCCAATATCAATAATCATATTTCCTTGTGCGCTTTGAATTGGAATATCTGCTCCAATAGCTGCCAAAATTGGCTCCTTCACCACATAAGCAGCTTTTGCCCCAGCCTTCATTGCAGCATCAACAACAGCTCTTCTCTCGGTCGAAGTAATTCCCGCTGGAACAGAAATCATAACCTCGGGACGCACAAAACGAACCTTACCACTAACCTTAGTAATAAAATATTTAAGCATCGCCTCCGTGATTCTGTAGTCAGCAATAACCCCATCCTTAAGAGGACGAACTGCAGTAATTGCATCTGGGGTTCTCCCAATCATATCTTTTGCTTCATTCCCAACTGCTAGAACCTTATTCTCCCTCATTGAAACAGCAACAACCGATGGTTCATTTGAAACCACTCCTTTTCCTGGAACGAAAACCAATGTATTGGCTGTTCCTAAATCTATTCCGATTTTTTTGATTAACATATGTTTATTAATATTATTTCCTAAATTCTGAAACCCTATAATTACCAGTACTTGTTTTCACCTTTCTCCTATTCATAATCTTTTTGTGCTTTTTCCAAAAAGCATTCTCTACATCTTCAATAGAAACACCCATGCTCACAAAATTACCCAAAACCAAATTCAATAAATCAATATTCTCTTCAACCATTGCTTCCCTAGATTTTCCCTTAGTAAATGCTTGAGCCAATTCTCCAAGCTCCTCAATTAATAAATTCAAACGAAACCCCATCTCCTCATTATTAGTTCCCTTTATTTCAAATTTCTCATGAAATTCCTCTATGGCTTTGTAATATTTTTTCATAAAATTATTTCACCATTATCCATAAAAACAACTTCTCCAGAATCGATATTATCAATAGCGCACCTCACACGCTTCGATAGATTCTCACCCAGCATACCTAGTGCACTTTCTTTGTCCATAAAATCGAAGGCAACAATTTCATCATTGTCTACATTTATTTTTTCAATATCTTCCCTACTTAGAATGCCACCAAAAAAAATAAATTGCAAACTTTCACTAAAATAGTCATCTACTTTTCCAGATTTATATTCCGTTACAAGCAGCTTTTTAGAAGAAATATCCAAACCAATCTCTTCTTTTACCTCCCGCTTCAGACCATCAATTACAGATTCCCCTTCATCAACAACTCCACCAGGAATAGTCCATCCTTCCTTATAACTCGTCTCAAGCACTAAAAGATTTCCATGCTCATCAAAAAACAATGCACCAGAAGCACATATCTTTTTCGACAATGATTTTAAATACTCAACTTTTTCCATATTTCAATAAATTATTAAACTATATAATTCCCATTATTCAAATAACCTTCCTATTTAAGACGCTTTACTCCCACTTGATCCACTTGCCACAATGGCACTATCTCCTCTTACAGTATTTATAATTGAATTATCTATATTGTTCTCATAAACCCATCCGCCACCTTCTTCGTCAGTGTAAGTTAATTTAGTTACGGCACCAATTTGAGTCTCTAAGTCATCTATCTTAAATTCTTCTATAATTATTCTTATAATCTCAAGTCTAGCCTCTTCGCTTAGTTTTAAAAAATTCTCAAGACCCGTATGCTGAGCTCCAACCTCGATTGCAAAATAAGGCAGCCCTTTTTCATCCTTATTGTCTTTCGAGACAGTGAACAATTTCTGGGCCCAAATTGCATTTCTAAGTGTATGAGCAACATTCCTCAGACCAAAACTTTCAATAATATCATTTCTTGCCTTTTCTATTTCATTTCTTTTTCTGTGACTACCACTCTCTCGATTCAACATACCAGTATCCGAATAGTAATCAGCTACACCAACCACAGATGCTCCACCTGCCAATTTTAAAAAATTCCTTCGATTCATTTTTGCATCACTTAAATTTCCAAGACTTTTAACAGTCTGATACGCCAACAAAGATTTCAATATTACATTAACCATCTTTTCCTTTGTCCTATAATCTTTCAAGTCTTCAAATACCTCACCGGCAACAGGTCCATTAAGATCAACGTAATATGCTGGTATTTTATTTTTTTCAATAAAACTAATTATATTTTCATCCGCATCACCACTAGTTAAGAATTTTTCAAGAATGCGCCCATTAGGAATTCCCAAATTATCTCTAAAAAAATTCACACCCTCAAAAAAATATGCATCAACACCTTTTGCGACTCTTGGATGATGTTCCTTATCGTGTTGCTCATAGACAATCCTTATTTTTGCCCAATCCAATTCAACTTCTTCAACCTCTGTGCTTTCAGATTCAAAAGCTTCCAGTTGCATCCTTATCTGAGCTAATCTTTCTTTCTCATCACCAGTCTGACTATCCAAAGACTCTAACGCAACCTTCTTACTCACTAATTCAGCATGAATATCTTGAATAATAACATCTTCCCTTTCACTTCTTTTTTCCAAATCAGATTCTTTTTTATTCAAATTTAAATCTACAGGCTTATCAAAATTCATTTTATTAAATATTCAG
>JBHPHA010000019.1:0-24985 GCA_042569905.1 Patescibacteria group bacterium | reverse complement strand
AATTCTTTACCCTGCAATGTTTACAATCCGCTTATCCGTCACAATCCAAACATCGAAATAGTAATCAATCCAAGTTATGAAAATAAAAACCCAAATCATTGTTGCAAAAGAACTCTGAATAAAAAGGAATAGGTTATATGATGACGGACTACTTATATCAAAAAAATAGGGAATAAACCAAAAAGCGCCAAATAAAAAAAGTATCATAATGATGACAAGAAAATATTGTTGAAGAATGTTAAACCAATGACGTCTAATTACTCTAATAATTTTTTCATCATCATCTTGTCCTCTAAAATGAAAGTTTCTAAATCTTTGCATAAGTTTATTTTAAAAATAAAAAATATCTTCTATATTTACGGAAGAATATAGATAAAAATTAATTAACAAAAGGAGGGCCATTCCGCTTGTAAAAATAATAAGCATTAACAAAGAAGAAGTTTTGTTAAGAGCATATTTTATTATATGGTAGGCGATGAAAATGCTAATAACAATGAAACCTGTAATCATTAGTAGGTAGATGGCATTGAAAAGTGTGGACATATTTTTTTGTAGTAGACTTTTTCGAAATCCTCTTTTGTTAATGGGTGGGAAACTGTAGTGGAAAGGGTTTTCGGAGAAGTTGATTAACTTGTTTATTTTTCTTCTTCAAATGTATAGCCAAGATGTTTGTATCCTTGTTCAGTCACAACTCGTCCCCTGGGTGTTCTAGCAAGAAGTCCAAGTTGAATTAGGTATGGTTCATAGACATCTTCAATAGTTTGAACCTCTTCGGATGTAGCAGCTGCTATGGTTCCAACACCCACTGGTCCTCCTTTGAATTTTTCAATGATTGTCCGAACAATTTCTCTGTCAGTTGGTTCAAGTCCTAAACAATCAACATCAAGAAGGTCGAGCGCTTTTTGGGAGACAATCTCATCAATTATGTCAGTTTCTTCAATTTGAGCGAAATCTCTAACTCTTTTTAATATCCTATTGGCAATTCTTGGGGTTTGTCTACTGCAAGAAGAAATCATTTTCAACCCACTTTCATTAATATCTACATTGAGAATTCTCCCAGACCGCTGAATGATAGACTGCATCTCCTCGTCATTATAGAAATTTAGCTTATAAATTGCACCAAAACGACTTCTTAGGGGATTAGAAAGCGATCCAAGCCGTGTTGTCGCACCGATTAATGTGAATTTCGGAAGGTCTAGTTGTAGTGTTTTTGCAGAAGGTCCTTTTCCAACAATAATATCAAGCTTATAGTCTTCCATTGCAGGGTAAAGAATTTCTTCGACAACCTTGTTAAGTCTATGAATTTCATCGATGAATAAAACATCTCCATCTTGAAGATTAGTTAAGATAGATCCAAGGTCACCAACTCTTTCAATAGCGGGTCCAGAGGTTACTTTAATACTAACTCCCATCTCTCTTGCAATAATATTTGAAAGAGTTGTTTTTCCTAGACCAGCTGGTCCATATAAGAGAACATGTTCAATCGGTTCCTTTCTTTTCCTAGCCGCTTCAATTAGGATACTTAGGTTACTTTTAATCTTCTCTTGCCCAATATATTCATTGAATTTTTGAGGCCTAAGGGTAATATCTATCTTTTGGTCGCTTTCTTGCTCTTTCGAATTGGTTATAGCCATAAATTCTTTATTTTTTGGAGTTTGCTTATAATCTCTCTTTCATGACTGAAGTAGTTAGTTTCACAGTAAAATAAGGAGATTTTTAACAAGCTCTTAATGTATAAGTCTAAGTTAAGTATAGCAGGGCTTGACAAATAAATAAAGTAGTGCTAATATTAAAAGTCGAGTGAGGAAAGTTATTTTTCAGGTAAAAAATCGTTTTTATTGTTCTGTAGACGATTGGGAATCTCTATCTTTTATTCTCAGTCTGGGAACTTTTGTCCAGATATGGGTTGTGTGGTTTCGGCTGCGTTTCTCCTCGACTCTGTTCTCTTCTCATTAATCATATTTTTGAGTTTTGTCTACAGAACAATGAAAATGAACAAGCTCGGAAACACCCCATAGTTAGGGTGTTTTTTTGTTGCATAAATACATAAAGGCATTTAAAACGGGCTTATTTCGGGATAATTTTGCTTATTTTGGGCTATTTTACGATGATTAGAATATTTGAGTGCTAGAGGGGCTTGACAAATATATCAAAGTATGCTAATATTAACAATCAAGTTGAGAGAAGATATTTAACAATTTTGTTTTTATTATTTTGTAGACAGATTGGGGACTGCTGTCTTTTGTCCTCAGTTTGGAAATTTTAGTCCAGATCGGATTGTGTGGTTTCGGCTGCGCTGTTCCTCGACACTGTTTTCATTTCGGGAGATATTTTTATCATCCTGATAACATGTCTACAAAATAATAAAAATAAAATATGAACAAAAGATTAGGCAGCGACTTCGGTCGCTGCTTTTTGTGTTTTTCTTTTGACAAATGTTATGAATAGATGTAAGATACGCAGACATATTAAAAAGTATGTCTGGTGAAGTTTTTTGAAAATATAGAAATCAAAGGAGTATTATCATGATAGGTCTAATGATTGGAAGGGTAAAATATAATGAAGTTGAACAAATTCCCTTCAAGGATTGGTTGAATAGTTTTTCAGGATGGTTGAAGGTTATACATGTCTTTGAGAATTGGGAGAAATGTTTTGATCAAGTTCATTGTGATGGAAATTTTCAGGATTCGAGGTCTGATGAGTATTATGGTTATTGTAAATCTGTGAGCGGTGATTGTTTGCGCTGCTCTCTCGGTAGGTATACTGTAAATATATGTATTGGTAGGGAGTGTAGGGAGATTAGGCTTTGTCAGAATGATAGTGACAACGTCGTATGTATGTCAGTTGGCTATGCAGGGGAGGACTTTGGGAAAGCTATTCTTTGTGCTAAAGAAGTTTTGAGCGCTATTGTAAGCGATGGTATTCGTTGGGGATATTATACAGAACCTAATGGTTAATATAGTAAAATTTAAGTAAGGGGGGTTTGTTATGGGGTTCAAGCTAGTAGAGGAAGTTGACTACAAGGGCACGGAAAAAGTTTCTCTGGAAAGCTGGCAGGCTGAGTTTGATTTCTTGCTTATGTTTATTCAAATAGAGACTGAAATCAATAACAATGATTGTTCTGAGGAGCCGGAATTTGATGAGATTAATGGGTATTGTGAATTTTTCAGTAGAGAATGCTCGCGATGCTCATTGTCGAAATACCAAGTAGGCTTAGAGGATGAGGATGGTGGCGTGACTGATAATTTGTGCAATAAGCATGGCGGAATAATCATGGGCTGCCTAATGGAGCATGATCACGAAGCCGTGTCTTCTGCTATCAGTGTAAAGCTTGAAGCTATCAAGAGAGACGGGATCCGTTGGGGGTACTATCCGACTGAAAACGAAATGAAAAAGAAAGACAATGGAGAAGAAATGAAAATACAATTACTGGGCCGTGTGCAAAAGATTCCTTTTGAAAATTGGTTTGGAACCTTTTGCGAAGCATTAGATGTTGTGAGTTTTTTTGAGAACAAAGTCTTGTATGAAGGTGAAAAGTTTCCTATTGAAAGACAAAGGAGCTATTGTAGTTTTTTTGAAGGTAATTGTGAGAAGTGCCTGTTGAGTAGTTATAATGTATGCATTGAAGGTGGTGCAATGTTAAATATCTGTGGGGGTGAATTTTCTTTGGCTGCTCTTGGCAATAGACTTGGGTGCGAGGGTGAGATTGATAAAACGCTAATCGTAGTTCGAAAAATTCTTGAGGCTATTCGAGAGGATGGTATTAATTGGGGGTACTACGCTCCTGAAAAATAATTGAATCACTTTTAAGAAAAAACAAAACAGGAGTTTTCCGAATGGAATCTCCTGTTTTTTGATTGACAATTTGAATATCTTGGAGTATTATTCCTTGATGTGTTGATATGTGTGTTGGGGAATGCTTTTTGAAAAAATAATAAAGGAGAAGTGAAATGAAGATTCAATTGATTGATGATGTTGATTACGATGGGACTGAAAAAATCCCGTTCAAAAATTGGTTATCAGAGGCTTCCCAGCGGCTTAAGATAAAAAGCTTAGCTCAAAAAATAGATCGATATGGTATATGTGAAAATATCTTTTGCAAAAACATAGGATACTGTGAATTTTTTGATTCAGATTGTACTCGTTGCTCATTGTCAAGGCATCAGCTGGAGATTGTGGATGGTGAAAATAGAGAAGTTGTAAGTATTTGCAATAAGAATAGAGGCTCTCTCACTATATTTATCTTAAGGGGGAGATTTAGTAAAGAAGGTGCAGAGGCTATTAATGCGGCAAAGGATGAAGCTATCAAAAAAGACGGTATTCGTTGGGGATATTATACAGATCCTGATCAAAAATAAGCTCAAAAAACAAAACAGGAGTTTTCCGAATGGAATCTCCTGTTTTTTTATTTTAGTCTTTTTAGATAGTTGTTACTCTTTGAACTTCTTCTAGTGTTGTTTCTCCTTCGATTATCTTTAGTATTCCATCTTGCTCCATTGTAATCATCCCACCTTCGATGGCTTTTTGCTTTATTTCTGATGACAGGGCGCTGCGAGAAATTAGAAGCTCTAGTTCAGGATTGATTGTCATCACTTCCGTTACTGTTGTTCTCCCTTTATATCCAATATTGTTACATTTAGAACAACCTTTTGATTTGAAGATTTTAGAATAACCGGCATATTGCGTGAGATCAATTTTTGAAGCTGGTGAAATAGTTTTTACCATATTATCAATAATTTCTTTTTCTTCTGCTGTAGGTGCCACTTCCTCCTTACAATGTGGGCAAAGTTTTTGAACAAGTCTTTGCGCAATAAACGCATTGATAGCTGTTGCCAAGTCATCAGGTCGAACACCCATATTAATCAATCTCATCGGAGCACTAGTGGCGTCATTGGCATGAAGCGTTGAAAGTAGAAGATGTCCAGTAAGAGCGGCCTGAATTGAAATTTCAGCAGTCTCCTTATCACGGATTTCACCAATCATCATAATGTCAGGGTTTTGACGAAGCAATGCTCGAAGAGCCCCTGCGAAATCATAACCACTTTTTTTATCAACCTGAGTTTGAAGAATTCCAGGTAGTTGATATTCAATTGGATCCTCAACTGTGATTATTTTTACTTCTGGCTTGTTTAAGACACTTAAAAGGCTGTAAAGAGTTGTCGTTTTACCAGAGCCAGTTGGTCCAGTATTGATTACAACTCCGTAAGGTTTCTTGGATTCTTTTAATATTTTATCTAAGTTTTGTTTTCTAATTCCTAAGTTTTCCAAGTCCAGAGAGACTGCAGATTGATTCAATAATCTAAGTACAACTGTTTCTCCAAATCCTCCAGAAATTATTGAAACCCTGACGTCAACTTTTGTATCTGTTATATTTTCAAAAGCCTCTTCGATTTTGATACTGAAACGACTATCCTTTACCCCAGCTTTTTTGGACGTATCGAGTCCACTCAATAGCTTTATCTTTCCAGTTAGCCCAGGATATTCATTGATTGGAATTGATGCAATAGTTTGAAGTATTCCATTGATTCTTAGTCGGAAGTTTACTTGAGTTTCTTCCGGTTCAATGTGAATATCTCCAGCCTCTAGGAACAGGGCAGCTGAAAAAAGAATCTCAGCAATTTCTTTTGAAGATGATTTGTTAATAAACTCATGTATTTTTTCAAAGCTTCCAACGTTTTCAAATGTACCTTTCAGAATTTCGGTCGGAATAAATATTGCGCGAGAAAGTGATTGGCTCATTAGTTTTTCATAAAGCTCTTCTAAGAATTGATTTTGCCCAGTTACTCTCCATACTTCTTCTAGCGATGTTAGTCCTTGAAGCGCCTTGATGATACCGTCTTGTGCCATGGTGATCATCCCTTCTTCGAGGGCAGCCTCAGTTAACTCTGTTTCTCCAGCCATATCAAGAATCATTTTTTCGATTTTTTCAGAAATTGTCATTATTTCAAATATACCAAGTCTTCCTTTGTATCCAAGGTTATGGCAATTTGGGCAACCTTTTGCTCGATATAATTTATCAATGTTTTTTGGTATCTCTACTTTAGACTTAGGGGAGATAATCGAAATTATTTTTTTGATTGTCCCAATTGTTTCTTCCGCGGGCTCGTATTCTTCTCGACAATCTGGACAAAGTGTACGAACCAATCTTTGTGCGATGAAGGCGTTAACGGAGGATGTGATAAGTGATGGTCTGATTCCCATTTCCAGAAGTCTGGATACTGATGCTACTGCGTTGTTAGTATGAAGCGTTGAAAGTACTAGATGACCTGTGAGGGCAGCTTGAACTGAAATTTCAGCGGTTTCTTCATCACGAATTTCACCAACAAGAACGATGTCGGGATCTTGACGAACAATAGCACGAAGACCTTTGGCAAATGTGTAGCCTCTGTCGGCTGCAATTTGAGTTTGTGAAATTCCTTTGATTTGATATTCTATTGGGTCTTCAATCGTGATTATTTTTACGTCAGCTTGATTAAGTTTATTGACGAAAGCATAAAGTGTTGTGGTTTTACCAGATCCAGTTGGTCCAGTAACCAAAATCATTCCGTTTGGCTTTGCAATTTGAACATTAACCCTTTCACTGGCTAGTCCCTGAAGTCCAAGGTCTTCTACTTGTTGCATTACCGCAGATTGATTTAGCAGACGAGTCACAATACTCTCTCCGTGATTTCCAGGAATGATACTCACACGAAGATCAACTTTTCCAAGCCGACTTTCAGTAGTTTCTTCCGCATCATCTTCTCGTTCTTTGACTGCTTCTCCGCTTTCAAGATTGATTGAAAAATGACCATCTTGAGCAACGTCACGTACGTTTAGTTTCATTTTTCCAAGCATTTTGATTCTAGAAAGAATGCTTTTGTAGGTTTTGTGTGAGAAATATCCAATGTCCTGCAAGACGCCATCAATTCTGTATCTCATACGAACCGATTTCTCTTGTGGTTCAAAATGAACGTCACTAGCTTTCATCTTAATTGCTCCTGACATTACAATGTTGAAAATTTCTGAAGTAGACATTTCATCTGCTCTGTCTTTGAGGTCAAGTAATTTTTTGAAATCTCTTTCAAAGTTCTCAAGCTCTTCTCCGGTTAATCCTACATAAAATAAATCTAGTGTTTCCAAAAGAGGCTGAGCTTTGTATTTATCCCAAATCTTTCCTAAGGATGACGATGAGATAACGTAAAGCTTTATATCCCATCCGTATTTGCTTTTCAATTCTTCAATATAGTCCAGAGTTTCTTGATTGGTAGGGTCAGTAACACCAATCCTTATACCCTTACCACTTTTTTGGAATACGGTTAGTTTGTATTTGTGAGAGTCTTCTTCTGAGATGCTGCGAATATCTGAAATGTCAGTTGGAATAATAAACAAGTCAATGTATGGTAGCGAGTGGTCTGTGGCAAGTCGAGAAGCGATTTGCTCTTCTGATTCTTTGCGAAGTTTTCCGAGCGTTCTTTTTATTCGAGTTGCTTTCTCAGGACTTTTTGTTGCCCTCTTTTTTTGTAGCTGCACCATTTGTTTGTTTCAACCCATTAAAGATCCTGTTTGAAATCACTACTTTAGCTAGAGCACTGAATATCTCGCTCTAAAAGCAAAACTAGAAACAAGTCCTTTTGAAATAAGATTTATAACAATATTATCTTATAAGAGGCTTACTTTTTAAATTTATTTTTGTATTAGTGTTTATTAGACTTCTTCGGAAACCTTTTTTGTTACGAAACTTCTTATTTTTTAGTGAGGCAAGGAAAGTAAGTAAAATGTCTTGATGTTGTACTATAGGTACGTCAAAAGATAGTTTACGAAACTTGACGAAGTCGCAGCAAGAAATAAGGAGTTGCAGTAAAAAGGGTTTCCGAGGAAGTCTATTATCTTTATTTTAACTCATTTTCAATAAATAATAAATAATAAATAAAAAATCTCATCGTAGTGATGAGATTTTAATATTATTTATTTTTCAATAAGTCCAGTAATCTTTTTTCAATATCTTTTTCGGAGCAATCTTCAATGCTGAATTCACATAGGTCGTCTTCAATAATTTTTCCATTGAGCACTAAAGCGATTTTTCTCAATGTATCTTGGCTAGATGATTTTATTGTTCCCTTAATGACATTTGGAATTTCAGTGTAAAGTAACATGAATATTTTCCCAGATGAATAGTTTTCTTGAATCTTATCAAGAATCAAAGGTGCATCTTCGGGATTGCTTCTGCTTTGAACAAAGTCTTCTACTGTTATGGATGACCAGATTAACTTCAGTTCTTCATTCCAGTTTAACTTAGCCATAACACGCCCCCATAATTTCAGGATGTGTAGTGGTTGAGTTTTGTATAGATGTCGGATGATTTCTTGTTGGTCAGCACCCCATCCCATAAGCATCGCAGAAGCCTGAAGTGATTTTGGAGTAGTTTTTTTGTTTTGAAAGCTTTCAGTTGCATCAATAATTCCAGCTAGCAGGCATTGAGCAATCGGCTTGGAAAGACGTTCTTCGTTATTTTGAACTAGCAAGTCAACAATGATTTCACAAATTGAAGATCCAAGCACATTAACAACGTTTACTTGCCCAAACTCATCGTTGTCGCTGTGGTTGTCGATGTTTATGATAGGTACTTCATAGAAGATGTCAGGATTATTTTCAAATACCTTTCCAAGAGATTCTTTGTCAGGTGCTCCAAGTGTAATCACTAAATCATATTTGAATTTAGCTGGAATAAAGGAGAAGTCTTGAGGGTGAATTGATCCTTTTTCTGGTGTTATGTAGATTCTTAGTTCATCTTCTTTTTCCTCTGTGCGAACATTAGCAATCCTATTTTTTGTTGTATTAAAAGCTAGAATGAAATCACGTGCTTGAGATAATTCTTTTTTAATATTCTCTGGCTGTGGAAGAAAGTTAAGTTTCTGAGTTTTCTTTTTTGTGTTACTAGCAATTATGGTTGATTTGACATTTTTTTCTTTTAACAGAAAAAAGAGTGCATAACTAGCACTGATAAGGTCACCATTCAGATTCGGTGGCAATAAAATTAAAACATTAGTAGATTTTTTGAGTAATTTCTTTATCTGTTGTGTCGGTTCGATTTGCATATTCAGACTGAATTAATTTATTTAAGTTTAGTAGTTAAAAATAGCAAGGTATTGTTTTTTTGTCAACATAGGCGAGTAGATTTGAGAATTGAGATAGAGAAATAAGATTGAAATTGTTTTGTAGTTTCTTTTGAGATATGTCAGATTGATATTGGAATTAGTAAGATGGCCAAGAAAAGATTGACGTTTTCGAGGAGCAGCAGCAATTGTCGCTCATATAACCCACGAAGTGATAGTGGGGAAATTATTGACGCAGAGTTCAAAGAGGATGAGTAAAGCATTTTAAAATAGTAACAGGTGTCATGAAATAGCATGATACCTGTTTTTTTGTTGCTTAAAAATGGTATACTTAAGTAAAAGATAATCTAGAAAAAATATGAAACTACTATTGACGTCAGCAGGGATTAGTAATCAATCAATTGAAAATGCACTTCAGAGTCTTTCTGAAAAACCATTGAAAGAATTGAAAGTTGCTTTTATTCCAACGGCTGCTAATTGGGGTGATGGAGACAAAGGTTGGCTTATTGATGATTTGGTGAAATGCCAAGAAGTTTTTTCGGAGGTGGATATTGTGGATGTTTCCGCTCTTCCAATGGAAAACTGGAAACCTCGTTTTGAAAATGCGGATGTGCTTTTTGTTGAAGGAGGGTATGATTTCCATTTGATGCGATCTATTGAAAAATCAGGATTAAAGGAATTGTTGCCAAAACTTTTAGAAGAAAAAATCTATGTTGGAGTGAGTGCAGGAAGTGTTGTGATGACTCCAAGTTTGTTTTTGGAAGAGGGTAAGCTTCTTTATGATGAGGAGTTGGAAGGATGGGAGACGAGTGAAGGTTTGAGTTTGGTTGATTTTTGCATAGTGCCTCACTATAACTCAGATAGCTTTCCGAATGTGAATGATGAAAATGTGGCAGAAATCGCAAAAACAATAGAGCAACCAATCTATGTCTTTGATGACAATTCCGCAATCAAAATTGTTGATGGAGAGATAGAGGTTATTTCTGAAGGAAAGTGGAAGAAATTTTAATTTTAGCATCTGTATTAAAATGATGCTGTGTGGGCAAATGGATGTGGTAAAATAAAAAAACATAAACTAATAAAAACATAGAAAAATTATTATGATTAATGAGCGACAAGCGAACCCTAACGAACAACCAGCAGGTCCAGAGAAGGAAAAAGGACTTGACGAGGAGCAAGTAATTGAGGAAGAAAAAGAGTTAAATAGTTACGAATCTGTCTTGGATGATCATAAAGATATTGTGAGGGGTTTTAATGAAGATGAAACTAAATTTTTTGAGGGTCTTTCTGATAAAGATAAGGCTGTAGTAGTTTTAGATAAAGTGAAGAATAACGATAGAGAAGAGTATTTGACCGCGCATGTTAAAAATAGTGCATCTAAAAATAAGTTGGCGGAATTTTTTGGAAAGGACGTAGCTTCTGGAATTGATGATTCTGATTTAGAAAAAATGAAGGGGAGTTATACTGAATCATTGAATAATTATTATGCAATGAAGTTTGAGGGATTGTCAGTTGATGAATTTGAAAAAGCAGTTAGTCTGGAGGGATTAGTGGAGAAAATTGATTTTCTAAGTCAAATGGAGGGCCTTAGTCCGGAAAGTGGAGAAGTGAAGACTGGAATGCTTGAAAAAATTGGGAAAAATATGAAGTCTCTAACTGAAGGTCTGACAGCGATTGCTGAAATTGCCAACAGCGAATCTTCAAAAAAAGAAATGGAAAGAGTCAAGACCTTGAGTAGTGATTCTTTTGAAAATTATGAGAGTCAAGATGGCAAATATGAGGAACTTATTAAACTATTTATTAAAATTTTAGCACAAGCGCTTGCTTCTGAGGCGATGACGGAGGAAAGAATAGGGGAAATATTAATGGAAGGTGAAGCCAATGAGATCGAAGAATTGCAAGAAGAGATTAGGAGGATAGGACAAGATGAAGGTCAGGAGGAGAAAAAGGCAATAGAATATCATGACGATCAGAAGGAAATTGAGGGTGATGAAGAAGAGAGAAAGGCAATGGAGCATAAGGATAATCAAAAAGAGAGTGATGCTGAGAAAGAGGAGAAATTTATTGAGTTAGGAGGTATGAGTG
This sequence comes from Patescibacteria group bacterium, assembly GCA_042569905.1. Lineage (GTDB taxonomy): Bacteria > Patescibacteriota > Minisyncoccia > Moranbacterales > UBA9337 > JBHPHA01. Next base: position 13,808 of record JBHPHA010000019.1, on the reverse strand, counting down.
TGAATATCGAAGGGGCTCAATCCGGAGAACATGATTTGTCGAAAGAGGAATTGACTAGTGCAATAGAAGAAATAAATGAAATGAAAGAGAGAAGGAGCGCTGCTGCTTCAAGAGGTGAAGAAATGAATGAGGCTGATGTTTCAAAATTTAGTGATGTTACAATTGAGGATGATAAAGTTACATTTAAAGATTCTAAAGGAATTGCCTTTACGGGGTCTGTTAGGAAATAATTTTAACGTTATTTCAGATTTTTTGTGATAGAATAGCACTGCTTGAAGGGGCAGTGCTATTTTAGTTTGATTTTTGTTTAGAAAGAGTGTATATTGAAGAATCGTCAAATAGCTTGTTTGATGATGTTATTTTAAATCCAAAAAATTTGAGGAGTGAAAATGAAAAAGTTTCTTTTGGTGAAGATAGTTTTGGTTGGATTGTTTGTGCTTACTTCCCAGTGTTTTGCTGAGGATCAAGATGGGGCGGGTGTTTCTGTTGTGGGGTCAAATCAGAATGCGGTCTTACTGGATTCAGATTACAAAAATTACGAATGCTCTTTTGCTTCAAGAGATAATTTCCTTACTACATATGCATTTGATGGGTTATTGAAAGAGACTATATCATTTTATAGGGGGGAAAGAATTGTTCTTTCGACCTTCCGAGTTAAGCAAGGCAGTTATCTCAATGAGGAGGTGAAGGGATATTGGAAAGTTTTTTCAAGAATGTGTTTATCCAGAATCAGCAAGGAGTCTTTCGGTGGCGATGAAAGCAAACTGAATAGATTTAAGGAACTCTGGAAAACAAGGGAAGAGGAGTTGATTAAGTCTGTGCAGTAAAGATAATATGTAGCAGGAGTCGTGAAACACACGACCCTGTTTTTTATTATCTAAATTTTAATTTTATTTGATACTCTTTGTGGTAGTATGGCACTGTTTGAAAAAATGATGTTTTTATTGACGCATCTATTGACAAAAGGAGTCTGGTAGTGTAGTATAGATAATTCGGTAGTTGTTTGTAAGAATCAAAAAAAAATAGAGGAAAGCATTGTGGTAAGAAGTACTAAGTTTGAAAAACGGGAAAACATGATAAAGGAAATGGTCAAGGCATTAAGAAAGGAGAATTCGTTCGACAAGTGGCAAGCCTCGAAGAAGTTGTGCGGTAAAAGTGTGTATTTTGAGTATAAAAAGGGGTGCGAATTCTATTACTGCAGCTTCTCGACCGTACACAAAAAAAGCCTGTTCCCCGTGAGCATCGGCTTAATTATTGAATGCGACTTTCGGAGTCCAAAAGTTGATTTCAAAAGAGAGCATTTGATAGTTGTGGAGATTAAGAATTTCCACAGATCCGATGTGAATGCCAGTACAAAGGTGGAGATCGAGGATGACTCTGACGCATATGAGTCCATTCGAGAATTTGTTGAAGAATTGCTGGATAATGTCGAAGACAAGTATGAGAAGAATACATCAGCATTGTCGGCATTTTTTAATGAATAAGTGATAGACTAGGCTTCAGCATAGATCACATCGCATGTGGATTATTAAAATTAAGTACGCGAACAGGAGTCACAAAACAATGTGACCCTGTTTTTTTATTTTCTAAATTTTAATTTTATTTCATAAAATATAAAAATCGACAAAAGTGTGTACCTAATATATCAATCTATTGACAAATCTCTTGAAATATGATAAATTAAGCAGTCAAAGTTATCTGATTTTTTAATAGGAAAACTAACTGGAAAACATCAAAAAAAGGGGTGTCAAGATGGGGAAAAGATTAATTACGATAACCGTTTGCGTAGTATTAATTGGAGTGTTTCTTGCTGTGGGATCAGTTAGTGTAGGTGAGTATCTTGATTTTGCCCAAAGAAGAGAGGGTGTTGTAAATGAATTACAAAGCCAATTCAATGCTATTCTTGTCATGGTGAAAGCGGAGAAAAAGAGATTTTATGGTCAGTACCAAGACCATGAAGATTGGGAATTGTTAGAGGAAATCTGGACATCTTCCCATGTTGATATGTGTAAGCGCGATGTCGAAAGTGGTATTTTCCGGGTTGAGTCTGTGGGTTTTTGGAACTATGTTGGTTCGGAGATGAAGCATCGAAAGTCAAAGCTTATGGTATATAGGGATAATACGACAAATAGACTGAATGAGTTATTGAAGGAGGTCGAAGCTTCATTTAGTAAGGCAGAGAATTTTCTAGAGACCAAAAGAAATTATCAAGAGATGATTTGTGCTGTAGAAAAACGGCTTTGCCTCGCAAAATCTAAGCTCAAGACCATGGAGAGGAATGGGGCGAAGAAGTTGATTTCTGGGGAGTTGAATCTGTCCTCTTGGGGTGAGGCGGAGAGGTCTTTGAAAGATGCTCAGCGCATTCTTTTTCAAGCTATTATTCAAGTCAAAGTCGGGGGCGAAAAAGTAAACTACCTGGAAGTCTATGAGTATATTGAAGGAGCCAAGATGATAATCTCAAATTTGGAGAAGGAAATCACAGTGATCGAGAGTCAAGTTAATTGGCTTAAGTCATTGGAGACCGAGTCTGACGGTGATTAGTTTAGTTTTGAGTTAAAAGCAATAGCAGGAGTCGTGAAACACACGACCCTGTTTTTTTATTTTCTAAATTTTAACTTTATTTCATGTTCTTTGTGGCAAGATAGCACTGTTTGAAAAAAGGTACATTTAAATGTACCTTTAAAGATACATTTTTCGTTGCGACTTTTTTTGGAAGGGAGTGTAGTGAAAGGGTGATTAGATTAGTCTAAAAAAAGATTTTAACTTTATTTCATATTCTTTATGTTAAGATGACACTACTTGAAAAAAAGTAGCGTTTTTTATTTTAGAAAAATGATATAATAAAATACTTTAAAGAATAATAGCTATGGCACATCAGCATACGCATAAACTAAGACTTCCTTTAGGAGAATACCGAGTCAGTGGTGCTGGTTTCGGTGATGACTGCTCGTACAATGGAGTTCATTGGGGGATTCATCTTGGAGAAGATGTGAATTGTAAGGCAGGCACAAAAGTTTTTGCGATTGGAAGAGGAAAAGTGGTGTACGCCAAACTTCACGCTGGGACTCTAGAAAAAGGAAACTGGGGGCACATCGCAATCATCGCTCACAAACATCCAAAAACAAAAAAAGTTTTCTTTTCGTTGTATGGTCATTTGGGAAAACTGTTCGTCAAAAAAGGTGACCGAATTGAAATAGGGCAAACAATTGGAGTAATAGGAAAATCAAACACCCCCGAAAACGGATTCTGGAAAACCGAACATATCCATTTCGCAATTTTCACCGGCCCATGGAACGGAAAAGTTTTACCTGGGTATTTCAAAAAAGGTCAGAACAGAACGAGATTGGAGTGGTGGGTGAGTCCGAGTGGGTTTGTTGGGAAATATTCGAAATAATTAAGAAAAACAAAAACCCGCCTGGTTCGCATTGTTAAGAGGCGCGACGGGTGTTACTGCTTATAGTATGATATGGATTTAAAAAATGATCAAGAAGAAATTACAAGAAAAATGTTTCCCCAGCCTGTTGTCAGTATAGGAGGGAATCCATCCTTACTTAGCCACAGTGACTTAATGATGACTGAAGTTTGATTAAGAATGGATCTTCTCCTAGGCGAACATACTGCCAGGATAAGCTAATTTCTAAAAACTCTCCGCCGTGGCGGATCGGTCGAAATGACAAGTAAAAAATATATATTTAAATACCTATTTAAATATATATTTCTCGTTGCGATTTTTTGTGATGGGAGTATAATGGAATGTATTAAATAATATCTTTAGAGTAGTTGATAACCTGTGGAGACTAATAAAAAGAAATATTCTAGTAAGAGGCCATATATTAAGGCTTCAATTAAAAGAGAGGTTCGCATTGAGGCCTGCAGTAAGTGTATTGTTTGTGATCAAACATCTGCTCTAGAGTATCATCATATAGATGACAATCGAGAAAACAATACAGTTGAGAATATTATTTATTTGTGTGCTGTTTGCCATAAAAGATCTCATGATGGGGATATTGAAAAAAAAGATCTGAAAATGTATAAGGAAAGGGCTAGAAAAATTAACGAGGATAGAGAGAGAATGAAAATGCTTGAGAGAGAGTTAGATGATTTAAAAAAAGAGGTAAGGAGTGACGATGGAGACCTTGGCGGAGCTAATGATTACACAAGTGAGTTATCTGACGCGTTGGGATGTTTGGTTGATAAGTTGCCTGGATATTCTGTTCTTGCTTACCTGTTGGGTCCCATATCTATTGATGATAATAAGCAGGATGTTCGAGAGAAAATTAGGAAAATTTTGAAGATAAGTAGGGTTGAGGAGGACTTGTTGATTGAAAAAATGATACATATGAAGCTGATGCTTAAGATAAAAAGCTTTGCTGTTTTAAAGGATATTGATGCTGTTAGGTTATTTTTGGATAAAATATATGAAAATAGTAACCTTAATATTGGTGATATAACTTAACTATTTCAAAAGCTGGATTTTTATATAAATTGGCAACATTGAATGATAAGGATATAAATAAGCAATTAGAATTGATTGCCAGTGGTTTAGTTGATGACATTGTGAATGTTGATACCAATGATGAAATTTATGAAACGCTAGAATTACTAGGAGAATTTGTGTATCGTGCAATAAATCCAGCTTTTGAAATAGTTAAGTATATTATTGAAAATAAATATCCTACTAAAAAATACAAATCTCAATTTGGAGAGTATTCGGGAAAAAGTCATGAAGATTTGGTGTTGAAGTGTGTGGGAATACTAGAAATGATTCGGTATCATGATAAGGGGATTTTTATGAGGCTGGTTGATATTCAGGAGAAAGTAAAATACAAATCTGTTCAGGATAAAATTAAAGAGGTTTTGGAGAAGTATGCGAAGTATAATTATCACGCAATTAGCAATGAAAAGATCGGGTATGGAGTTCAAAGAATAATACTTGATGAGATTTTGAAGTGGTCGTCTAAGGATAAGAAAAAAAGATTTGATTTAATTGAGATTGTATCTAAAGAATTTTTAAGGAGTTCTTTTGAGGGTTCTTCAATGAAGGATTACAATACAATGGTTTTTCAACAAGGTTCTCTTGGCGTGAGTGATTATTTGAAAAAAATTCGAAGAGACACGATTGATATGCTCGTGGAGATGTTTGAAAGTACTCGAAGCGAGAAGATGAAATTGAGAATTTTGGATGTTTTAAATGAAGCAACGCGAAGGCCAATGGAGGGGTATGATGATAAGATGATTGAGATGATCAAAGGTGATGTTGAATATCTTGTGAAGGTTTATGAAAAATTAGCATTCAATAAGAAGGGAAAAATTTCAAGTTTTCCAATCGTTGCTAATATCAAAGAGCAGTTAGGATGGATGAAAAAAATGCATGGAAAAAAAGTTTCTGCAATTAGCGTTTTGGAGAAGAAGATAGAAAATGATTCTGATTATCAATTTTTTAGTGCATTTGTGAATGATCATTCCAAGTTTGGTCCTAATGGAGAAGATATTGAAAATAAAGATATCGAAAATATTTTTAAGGATATTTGTGATGAAAATACTGATGAGTATTATGTGAAGTTGAACAAGATTGCTGGATACCTTAAAAGAGAATTAATTGAGGATTGGAAGTTACTGCCTTTTAAGAAGTTTCTTTCTGAATTAGGAAGTAAAAAACCTGAGATTGCTGAAGAATTAATTTTAAAATCTTTCGAAAAAAAATCGGATCTGAAATCATGCGCAGTACATTTTTTATGTGGCTTTAGGGAAGGTAAGAATCTGAGACAATGGGATAGAATTAGGTGTTTAGTCGAATCTGAAAAAGATGTTGAATCTCTGAAGGCAATTCCTTGGTCAATTTCATGTATTGCAAATGAAAAAGCAAGTAGCTTGATTAGGCAAAAGGATATTAATTTACTTAAAAATATTATTAATGCAAGTGGGATATATGCCTTTGTAGTGAATATAAGAAATGATTGGGAGCGATATGCTTTCCATGCCAATGTTATGGAGGCGCTGATAATCGCATATAGGAAGGATAAGAATAAAGTTGAAGGATTGATTGTTGAGGAGCTGAATAATGTTAGCGATAACAATAACTGCCTACAACCTCTTTTGGGTAAGCTAGATTTTGCAACTTATAGAAAAATTGTTAATTTGCTAGATTTTAAGAAAAAAAATGTTAAGAAAATAATTAAGCTAGTATCCGAGGTTGATAAATTAGACCATCGTATTCAAAATGTAATGGCTATTTTAAGTGAGGAGCATTATGAGGATGTGATGAATGTTTTTACGGAACGGATTAAGAGCAGGCAGGAATCGAAAGGAAATAGGCAATACGAAGCTATTCCTCATCAGTTCAATCAAGAATTAAAAGAAGCTATATTAAAGGGTGAAAAGTACGAGGAATTTGTATTGAAATGGATTGATTCGACTAAGAGCAGTGACTATATTTACTGTATGGATATGGGAAGACTTTTACGTAAAATAGATGGAGTACAGAAAAAATTTATTTTAAAAGTAATAAATAAAAAAAGCACAAAAAAAGAGATTGAAAATATTTTGAAAATGTTTACGTTTGATATGCCTAATGAGGATGTTCTTATTGGGATCATAAAAATGACTGAAAATGAAGATATATGGGGTAATATTGGCGGAGTTATTTCTCAAACAGGTGTTGTTTCTGGAGAGCATGGTATCTCAGATAGTTATAAGGGAAAAGCAATAAGTTTTGAGAGGTACCTAGAAGATGACAACGAGAATGTTCGAGGATTTGCTAAAAAATTCGTTAAGGAAATGAGTCAGAGAGCAAAAGAGGAAAGAAAAAGAGAGGATGAAGAAATTGCACTTAGAAAAATTGAATTTGAGAGTTAAATTAGGTGTGTGTTGGTTGTCGGGGATCCTGAAACAAGTTCAGGATGACAAGCAATGGAAGGCTGAGATCTCTTCCCGCTCAGCGGGATTTCGTTCGTGCCTCACTCAACTACGCTCGAAATGACAAATAAAAAGGTACATTTAAATGTACCTTTAAAGATACATTTCTCGTTGTGACTTTTTTTTGGAGGGATGAATTTTTTCAATTATAAAAGTGCGTCATCTTATTAGATTACGCACTTTGAATTGATTTGATTGCCTAAAGCTTTAATTTCTTGAGGCGAGTTTCTGGATCGTTCTTGCAAAGATCGTTGAGTTTGGAGGGGTTATTTTTACTATACAACTTATGTAGTCTAGTAGTGGCTGATTGACGAATATTGAGATATGGGGATTTTTCAATAACGTAAGTATAGAAATCAACGAACTCATCCAATAAAGGTAGCGCAAATATGGCAGCTTTACAGACTATTCTGTTGTCTATATTCTGCTTAACGATGTCGATGAGAGTGGCATGATTTTCTTTATTTTCAGCTAATCTATAAATAGCTATTTCGCGAACCTTATCGACTTGATCGTTTTTGGCAATACGAGTGACAACTTCACTATATTTATTTTGATACAACTTAGTAACCGCGGTTTTACGGACTTTCCAGTCTGGGTCATTCTCCGCAATGTCAGTAACGAGATCACTATACTTATCCTCATCTAAATAATAGATAGCTTCTCTACGAATGCCAGCATGCTGAGCATTCTTGGCGATAGCAGCAAATAAATCACTGCGTCTGTATTTATCAATATTAAAGCTAGCATCAAAGCTACTAAAAGCTTCCGTGCAAACATCCTCGCGTTGGTTGCTTTTTGCAATATCCGCAAGATAATCAGCGTGCCTGTCCGCCGAAAACTTACTAATAGCCATCGTGCAAATGATGTCAACCGGGTCATTCTTGGCAATTCGGGCAATAAGATCACCGTGTTCATTTGCGTCCAGTCGTGCAAGAGCAGTGTAGCGTAATCGGTGGTCCAGGGCTTTTTCAGCTAATTCTTTAAGTAGCTCAATATGATCTGGGTTTTCTACATCAAGTAACTTAATTTTTTCAATAAGATTCACGGGAACCTCCCTTGTTTAAAAACTTTAATCTGTAAAGGTGCATAGGTACAAGTATCCTACAATATGGGTGTTGTATGTCAAGGATTAATCCAAGCTTATTTAGTAGTCATATTAAAAAACATTGTTTTATTATTGGTTTCAAAGAGACCGAAACTATCCCAAATGACAGAGCGGTTTTTCATGAGGGAAAATGGGTTTTGAGTGGAAGCGTGATGATGTCTTTGAACAAAGAGGATTTTCAGCAAGTTGACAAAGTGACTGAGTTGCATTAATATATTGAAACTGCGGTTTCCCCATAAGTGGTTATGTTTATTCTTTTAGAACGGAAGTTGTTAATGTGATGTTCGGAGAAATGGGGTTGTTGAAAATGTGAAAGTTAGACCTATAAATTGAGGAGAGGTGAAAATGAATAGTGAGAGTGGAGAGTTTACTGCGAAAGAGATGGAAACAGTTCGCTTAATAAAGAAGAGTATTGATGAGATACTTGATTTAGTGGGTGAGATGAGGAGTGATGTGAACAGACTCTCTTTGACGGTATCAATGCAATCCAATGCAATTGGAATGTTGGCTCAATCAAGAGGATGTTTTGATGCACATCCTGTCAACAACACGGTGAGAGCTTATGCTGGAAATAGTATGACTCCCAGAAAAAAACGGACCTATCGATATCCTTTGTAATGAAATTATACAGCCTCGCATACATTGTTATGTGAGGCTGTTTTTGTTGATTTTTTTGGAATATTGCGAAGGTAGTTCAAAGAGGGCTTTCAGCGAAATGAAAAAGCATAGTAATAGAAATGTTTGTTTTTCTTGTTGACAAAACAGTAAAAAAAGTGTAGTATGGTATGTTGTTTGAAAATTGAATATAAACCAATATGCGGAGGGGAAAATAAACAATAATGTTTTGAAGAAGTGGATTGGGAATTGATTGTAAAGACCAATTGTAAATAAGGAGAGGATCATGAGTATATTTAGCGTTGATTTTTTTGTAGGAGCTATATCGTTATTAGTAGGGATGGTAATTGGGTATTTTTTGATGGGTCAGAAATTAGTAACTGACTTGAAGGAGGTGCTGAGTATTGCAGAAAAGAAAATTGAAGAAGATGTTCTTGTTTGTCGTAAGGTGCTTGAGGTATTTCGAAAGGATATTGAGTTCGTGGTACTTGGGATATTTTTTGAGATTTTTTTCAAAATAGAGAATGAGGATAAGGCGTTTAAAGAAGGGTTTGATAGGATTTATAATGCGGTTGCACCAAGCGATTCATTGGAAACGCATTTGAAAAATCTGAAAGTGACGTTGTCTTATTTAAAGGAAGGTTCAAATTATACTTACCCTGAAGAGGTGCGGGATATTTTCCGAGAAATTGATGATCTTCAGGAAATGATTCGTCAAACTCTGGAAACGCTGAAAGAGTGTAGATCGAGTGAGTGTAAAATTTTCTATGAGCACGTAGTTGAGTGTGTTAATAAACTGGAGGTAAAAAAAGAAAGATTATTATTCAAAGCCTGCCAGCGATAATAGTAATAGTGAATAGGGTATATGATAATTAGTTATTTAACAATAAGGATAAATCAAAAAACAAGAGGTGTTGAAGATGAGCGTAAAAATATTGATTGTTTTCTTACTGGTGGCCGTGGTGGTTTCATTGAAATATTGGGACAATACAACAAGCATGGATGATCATTTGGAAACAGATCGTTTAAAGGTCAGTCTCATTGAAAGTTTTCGGCAAAATCAGTTGAACGATAGTCTGGACAAGGTCATTGTTCATGTGGCCGAAAGTCGCCCAGATGTTTTTTCAAGCGAGAGAGCGATGAGTTTGGGCTTTGATCTTGAGACAGCAAAAGATTGGCCATACTGCAGGAAAGTAGCTTTCATAAACTTACTGGAAAGCGAGTTTGCGATTTCTTATGCTAATTACTTTGGAGGTCTGGGTGAGATTTTGGCCACGTTTGAAATTCTATCAAAAGCATTCATTGAATTTGGTACGGATAAGATTGACTACGAAGTGGCGATTAAATGGATCGTTTTTATGATGTCTGAAGCTATGGAAATTGCCGAGGACCCCAGTCAGCATCTTGAGATCCCGAAAGTTTGAGATAGGACTGATTTTTGAGTATTAAATAACCTTGACCATTATAAAAATGGTCAAGGTTTTATTTTTTGTAAAATTGATGCAATAAAAAAGATAAAAAAGTTTGTTTTTTTGTTGACACTTAAGCGTTAACTGGTAAGATGTGTGTGATCGAGTAGAAGTAATGGATAGTTCTTTGTGTTGATTTTAATAAAGGAGTGATAAGTTATGAAGTATCCAAGGTGGAAGGCAATTTCTGAGATTCCAGATGTGAATTTCAGAGAGGCATTGCTGACGATAGATCAGGAAACGGATTTTGGTCGTTTTGTGGTGTCGAGGTTTCCGGAATATTTTTCAGATACTGAGGTTTTGCCGATGCCATTTTCTGTTCTCATGGAAAGGGCTGAATGTTCGGACGCATGGTTGGAAGGGGAATTCGCATCTGAAAATCTTTATTATTGTGATGTTATCCCCGAGAGCTGGCCAGTGTTGAAATTTGGAGACTCTAGATCAGTGGATAAGCGCCCCGGGTATTTCAAATTGATACCCGATGAACTAAAGCATGCAAGAGAGATTGGAAGGGTATATAGATGGAAGGGTGAAAGAATGGTTCTTATAGGGAAAGATTTTAGAGTCAGAAAGGAATGGTTCTTTGTTTCAGAAAAATTTATTGATGTGAATGAGTAATTTTTTTTGTGACTCGTAGAATTGAAAGGGAATGAATCTCAAAACGCATTCGAAAAAATCGAATGCGTTTTTTTTGCTTGAAAATAGGTGGTAAACTGGAAAGGTGAGCATGAAATGACGGTTGTCATTTGAGAACTACTTTTGAAGATGAGAATGATTCTCGATAGTAAAATTGCAAATAAGTGGACAGCTTGGTTTTAAGTTGCACTAAGAAACCCCTCCTCAGTCCTCCCCTTTTTAAAGGGGAGGAAGTTTACTTTTGATGGGTCTTGATTTCATGAAATCGATCTGTGTAGTAGTAGATTTAAAGTAACACTACTATATGTACAGGGTGTTTTTTGCTAAGATATTAAATCAACAGTTCTTTGCAGGTGATGTATAAATTAGTAATCATAAAAAGTTGAGGAGGTAAAATGATGATGAGATCTAATGCAAATTATGGAATGGTGAGCATGATTTTTGTTGGTGCGCTGTTGTGCGCATTATACGTAGGTATGAATGTGCATAAGCGTCATTATTTGGTGGATGGAGAGATGTATGTGGCGTTGCATATTCGCTTGCCAGGATATGCAACTATGTATTATCCAGAGCAAAAGGTGGATTTGCGGAAGTGGACGGGATCAAAATATGTAGGATTAAGTGCTGTGAATAATGATGATAATAAGGAAAATCCTGAGGCGACAGCGGGTCTTGCGCTTATAGTTTCAGGAATTTTTCCTGATTATAATCTCAAGAAAAAGGATGATGGTCATTATATTCTGTATCGTCCTGAAAAAACAAAGGAGTTTTTCACCTGGGGAAAATATTATAAAATTTGGAAAGGTGAAAAAGCAGAAGAATAATAGAAATCATAAAGCGGAATGGTAACACCAGACTGCTTTTTTATTTTGTCAAATTACCATTTTTAAGCTTGACTTTTAAGTATAAGTAGCATATAATTTAAAATCAGTTTTTTGATACAATAAAGAAGTGAATCACCAAAAATAAGGAGATGAATTGATGAAAGAATTTTTTGAAAAAAAGATCGGATTTAAGGAAGCTATATTGATTTTTTTGTTCGTTCCAGTGGTGTTGATGTTGGCAGGTGTGAATAATTCACGCCATGAGGCAAGCGCTAAAGTTGCTGTCGAGAGGGAGGTTGTTCATGTAGGACATTCTCCAGAAGAAGTGTTTTCTGACAGGGAATGGGCACGAGATGGAAAAAGTGACTTAGCTGTTTCTGTAAATTCAGACGGCATTAGCGTTTTGGATTCCAATGGGGATGGGGCTGTTATGCTTAGGAGTAGTCAGATCTCTTCAAAAGCGGAAGCTCCCAAAGTTACAATGAAGCAGTGGGTTGTGACTGTTGTATCAATGTTTTGTCTGGGGTTAATGGCTTTGTTTATATTTAAAGGCCCAGTGCCAGAGGAGGAATAAGTGAGTAAGCTCATCGTGAAAATAATTTTCACGATGAGCTTTTTTGATATAAGGAATACGTAATAAGGTGACTTAGCGAAAACATCTCCTAGCTCTCTGTTACGGGTATTGGCTTTTATATCATTGACAAAAAGGCAATCATTTGCTATACTGGAGCTGTACTGAATTGGTAGTGTAGGTTCGCAGTTGGCGAACTTTTTTTATTAAGAACCTGTTCAAAATAAGTTTAAATATTTTTTAATAATCTTTTATTAATTTTTTAGTAAAAGTAAATAAAAGCGAAAAAGTATGACAAATATAGTAGGAAACCCTAGTGAGTTTAGTGGTGCTATCACCCAAATTTGCGAAGAAAAGGGGATAGACAAAGATCAAGTTATTGAAACTATTGAAGCGGCTTTATCTGCTGCATATAAGAAGGATTACGGAAAAAGAAGCCAAAATATTCGTGCAGAGTTTGATGAAACAGTTGGAGGAGCAAAATTCTATTTAATCAAAGAGGTGGTTGATGAGACTACTAGGGAGTTCGTAGAGATTCCTGATGAGGAAGAAGTTGAGGGAGAGGAAGTCAGGAAAGAGGAGGAGAAGAAAGAAGAAGAGAATGAAATTCCTGTAAGCGAGGAAGACCAAGAAGAGAAGCTTCCACGGTTTAACCCAGAAAGAGACATCACGCTTGAAGATGCAATAAAAGATAATAAAGCTATCAAAGTAGGAGAGACTGTTGAGATGGAATTGGAACCGCAAGAGGATTATGGTAGGATCGCGGCTCAAACTGCAAAACAGGTTATCATTCAAAGAATAAGAGAGGCTGAGAGAAATGCAATGTTTGGAGAATATAAAGAAAAAGAAGGAGAAGTAATCAACGGAACTATTCAGAGAGTTGAAGGAAAAAATGTTTTTGTTGATATCGGGAAATCTATTGGAGTCCTGTTTCCAGCAGAGCAAGTTAGAGGTGAAGAATATCGTGTAGGTCAAAGAATAAAAGTTCACATCTTAAACGTTGAAGCAGACACAAGAGGACCTGGAATAATCTTAAGTAGAGCAAGCGCAGGAATAGTAGAAAAACTTTTTGCACTAGAAGTTCCTGAGATTTTTTCTGGAACAGTTGAAATTAAAGCCATTGCCAGGGAAGCTGGTTCAAGGACAAAAGCTGCTGTTCAATCTAATGAAGAAGGAATAGATCCAGTTGGTTCTTGTGTAGGTCAAAAAGGAACAAGAGTGCAAGCTATTATTGATGAACTAGGTGGAGAAAAAATTGATATTGTTGAGTGGAGTGAGGATCCTAAGGAATTCATTAGTGCTGCGATAAGTCCTGCTAAAGTTATTTCTATCATAATTAAAAGTGAAGAAAATAAAGAGGCTGAAGTGAAAGTTCCTTCTGATCAACTGTCATTAGCAATTGGAAAGAGCGGGCAAAATGTTCGTTTGGCAGCTAAGCTAACAGGATGGAAGTTGGATATTGTTGGAGATGAGGTTGCTCCAGTAGCTAAAGAAGAAGAGCCTGCTGAAGTTGAGACAGAGGAAGTTGAAGAAGAGAAGGTTGTCGAAACTGAGGTAAAGGAGACTAAGAAAAAGAAAGCTGTTAAAGCTAAGGAAAAGGTTGTTGAAGCTGAAGTAAAGGAGACTAAGAAAAAGAAAGCTATTAAAGCTAAAGAAGAAAAGTAAATAAC
>JBHPHA010000018.1:0-25212 GCA_042569905.1 Patescibacteria group bacterium | reverse complement strand
CATAAGGACCATGCAGAATTGGAAAAATCAATAGTGATGAAGTGAGGGAGTTTCTAGGAAATAAGGAAAATGCAATTGGTGAGTTTGCAAAAATGGATGTTGATTTGATTTTTCCAATTCTGCATGGTCCTTATGGTGAGGACGGGAGATTACAAGGAATGCTGGAAATGTTTGGGATGAAGTATGTTTTTTCTGGAGTCCTGGCTCATGCGTTGGCGATGAATAAAGTAAAGGCTAAAATGATTGTGGAAAAAGTTGGTGTGCCAGTTGCTGCTGATCGAGTGATTGATGAGAAAGCTGACCTTGAAAAAACTATTTCTGAAATTACTTTTCCAATTGTGATCAAGCCTGTGGAACTTGGGTCATCTGTTGGAATTTCAATCGCAAAGAATGAGGAGGAGTTTAATGCGGGTGTTAAAACCGGACTTTCTTATAGTACAGAACTTATCTTAGAGGAATTTGTTAAGGGACGAGAGTTCACAGTGACTGTTTTTGGAAATGAGAATCCCGAAGTTTTAGCAATAACTGAAATTATTCCGTTGGCTTCTGAGTTTTATGATTACAAAGCGAAATATGAAGAGGGTGGTAGCAAACACGTTTGTCCTGCAGAGATTCCTAGTGAAGTTGCTAGTGAGATGAAAAGACATACCTTGGAGGCATACAAAGCGATTGGGTGCAGGGACTTGTCTCGAGCGGACTTTATTTGGGATGAAGAAACCGGAAGAATGATTTTCATTGAAATCAACACTATCCCAGGAATGACCTCAACAAGTCTCGCTCCCGAAGCGGCAGCTGTGGCAGGAATGAATTTCACTCAGTTTTTGGATAGGATTATTGAAGGAGCGATGAAGAGATAGAGTGGAATTTAAAATGTTTTTATTTGTCACTTCATTGCGTTGGCGGAGAAGGAGTCTTAAAAGGATTATTCCCAGAACGAACTTCGATTCTTTTTGTTTTTTGATTGAGGAATCTCGTTAAGGTTCTGGAAATAATCCTTTTAAGAATAGAGAAGAGTAGAGCTTGCAACTAAAAAACTAAAACTTCTATAATACTGTCATTCTGGAAGACATATTTTTCCAGACGAGGAACGAGTTTGAGAAAAATAGTCTATCCGGAATCCATCCTCACTTGGTCATGGTGAATATATGTTGCCTGAAGTTGTATTAAGAATGGATCCAGAATAAGTTAATTTATTTGAACTCCTATCTCGTCCAAGAAATTATACTTTTCAGGACAACAACAAGAGGGGCATTGAATTAATTTTTTAACCATTCAGCAATAAAATAATTTAACCACCTGAACTTACATTGATTTTTTTCTAGTTTCTGCTACTATTGTTGAAGTAGGAGGAAGAATAATTTGAAATAGCCTCGGATTAGATGTAGGTTCGATTCCATGGTTATAAGATTGAAAAAAACAAGTCCTCGTAGTTCAACGGATAGAACAAGTCCCTCCTGGAGCCTATTCTAAATAATTCATTCTACTGCGAAATTAAAATCTCGTCAGGTTAAAAGGATAACCTTTTCTCAATTTTCATATTTTTCGCTCGATATTTTAATCTCTCGTTACGAAAGAATCATTCAAAATAGCCTCGGATTAGATGTAGGTTCGATTCCATGGTTATAAGATTAAAAAAAGTCCTCGTAGTTCAACGGATAGAACAAGTCCCTCCTGGAGCCTATTCCAAATCATTCATTCTACTGCGACATTAAAATCTCGGCTGCAAAATATTCAAATCTCGTCAGGTTAAAAGGATAACCTTTCCTCAATTTTCATATTTTTCGCTCGATATTTTAATCTCTCGTTACGAAAGAATCATTTGAAATAGCCTCGGATTAGATGCCGGTTCGATTCCATGGTTAGAAAATTAAATAAATAAGTCCTCGTAGTTCAACGGATAGAACAAGTCCCTCCTAAGGATTAGATGCAGGTTCGATTCCTGCCGAGGACACAAATAGAAAAGCCCCGCCGATTTGGCGGGTTTTTTTGTTTTAGAAAATTTTTGGTGTGAGGTATTTTTCGTCTTTGAGGACCTCGGTTAGTTTTTGGATTAGATCCTCTTTGTCTGTGTATTCAATGAAATTGTCGGTGATGACTTTGAGAGAGCCTGATGTGTGGACTCCTTTTTTGTAGATGCAAATGATTGGTCGCTCAAAAGCACTGGCAAAACCAAGTTCAATTCCCATTCCAGTGGCAGCAAATGAAACTTCAGCAACAACAACATCGCATTCTTTGATGATGTCTTTCGTCACAAAATCAGTCGCCTCTTCATACAATTCATGCGGCAAAACAAATTCATGCTCAGAATTAAGTTGACTCTCTCGAAGCGGTTGATAGAGCTCTTCTTTAAAATTTAATTTTTTTGAATGGCTGATGTAGATTTTCATAGGAGTTTTTTTATTAAGCTTATTCAAGACCAGTTTGGATGCATTTAATAATGTTTAGTTGATTCTTAGGTTCGGTATTTGCGGTAGATTGTGTGTTTTGTGAATCAATTGTTTTATTATTTTTGAAATCGTGATCTTTTTGATTTAATCCTTCCTTTAAACGATTGATCGCATCGTTTTGCCTCTGAATGTTTTCTGTTGTTGTCTTAGCCTGTTCTTTGATAAGTAAGATCTCTTCTATAAGACCTTTTATTTCTTTAGAGGCTGATTTTTGTCCTATTATGAAGCTAAATACTCCAATAATAACCGTTCCAATTACTAAACTAAGTAGTTTTACTAAAATTTCTTTTACAATTAACTCGGGATAATTTCGAACCCAATAATTTTTTAGTCGGTTCCACCAGGATTCCTCCGTAGTATTTTTGTCAATGCTAGCGGTTGCATTTCCTCTAGCTGTCTGATTGGCATCTTGTTCTTCAATAGTGGTTGAGGGTATTTTTGGTGCTATTTTTAGCTCTTTGAATTCTTTTTCTTTTATCTCAGTGTTAGCATTGTCGTTAGTATTTAAATCTTTTAAAATGCTTATATTGTGAAGATAAGTTTCCTTTTCGCTGGTATTTTTTGCAATATGCAATTCTCTTGGTGACGATGGCTTATTTTTTGTTGCTGTCTTCCTTTGCTTTCTTTTTTGTCTTTTTGCTGCTTTCTTTTGTGCTATTTTGAGTGTCGATACTTCCTTTCCTTTCCTCATAATTTTTTAGCCAGTTATTGTAGGAATTGTTTAGTGTCGCAGTTGCTGATTCAATGAAACCATTTAAGTCAAAGTCATTTATATCCCTTAATTCTGGTTCAAAATATCTTTGATAGTCGATGTTGATGAATAGTTTATTTTTATCTTTGACTAGTGAATAAATTATATTTATGTAGTCGTTTATGTTTTTCTTAACTAGTGACTCACTTACTGGGATTTTTTGTGAAAAACGCATATCAAAATCGTTTGTACTCTTAATATTACTATTTGTAAAGAATGAAATGAGTTTATTTAATTCATTTTTAGATGTAATTTCTAATGAGAAGATAATACCTATTCTAGATATATCACTAATTTCTGTTATATTAAATAATCTTTTTTTAATAAAAGGTAAAACTGTATCTTTGATATGCAGAATATCCTTTTGAAAATTATTAGTGGATTTAAGGCTTACAACGAAGTCATCAGCGTTGATTTGAAAATACTCATTGTCTTTGTTATGCAAGGTGAATGAATTCGATGTCTTTTCATCTAGAAAAGGAAAATAGGTAGTGCTGAAAGGTGAGTCAGAAGCATGAAGAATGCGATCAATAAATTTTCCAAAATGATCTCTAATCTTAAAGGTTCTTTTATGTCGAATTCCTATTGTAATGTTTTTTACAATTTTATCCATAGTATTTTAAAAAATATTTTTCAGTATTTTATGTTTAAATTTTCTTTAGTTTAGCACTTTTTAAGCTTTTGAACAATTTGATTTTAAACCCGCGTGCTTGTCATTCCGGAAAGTATAATTTCTTGGACGAGGGACGAGTTCGAAGAAATTAACTTATCCGGAATCCATCCTTCATTGATTGCAGTGAATAACTATTATCTGAAGTTGTATTAAGAATGGATCCCGGATAGACTATTTTTCTAGATTTCGATTACTCAATCTGAAAAATATGTCTTCCAGGATGACAGAAAAGGGTGCTTGATTGTGCATTAATCAATCAGTGTCTTAGAATGCATAGATATCTAAAGGCTTGGGGATTGACAAATGAGTAGTAATGTGCTACGATTAAGTGTTGATAGTTTTTTGTAAAAGTGAATAAGATTAATCTCTTCAGAAGGAGACCTATTATGAGACATGAGAGTATTACTGGAGAAGCTATTAGATGTAGTCCGGTTGAAGATAAAGATATCAACATCGGAAAGATTGTTGTATTTGATGGGGTTACGTCTGTGCGTGATCAAGATGATCCGCTGTATGAGTATGTTCAGTTGCAACCCGCTTTCTTTACGGTAGCTTATTCAGGATTAAATGAGGACGAGTATACATTAAAGGAAGGCACTGGAAATCATATTTTTGTCAGAAAGGATGTAGTCTCGGTTTGCTTCTATGATGCTACAGAGTGGGCATCCTGGAGAAAAAAAGTACACCAGGATGAGTTGGCTAGGAAGGACAAAGAAATATCAACTCAAAAAAAGGAAGCGGAAAAATCCGCAATAGAAGCAAAGGTGCTTGAAGGTCTTTTGCTTAAATTTAAGAAGTAAAAAAATAGATCATAAACGCCAAAAGGCTATCGATAACAGATAGTCTTTTTTTATTTTCTCACTAAAGTACAGCTCTTTTGAGTGTGTAGATATATAGCGCACTGAAGAAGCAAAGTGTTGCTATTATTATAAATAAGGATTGAAATCCAAACACAGTTACTATTCCTCCTCCGATCAATGCTCCGACGGCTGTAGTGAAGTAATTCATTGACTCCCAAGCTCCCCATTGTGAGCCTGCTTTTTTACCATCAAGATGTTTAGAATATAATGCATCAAAGGCTGGCGCATAAATTGCTTCGCCAAGCCCGATGATGGCTTGAACAATGAAAAGGAAAATGACTGAGTTGACCCAGAAATAAAGTAAAAATCCTAATCCCATAAATAAGTAGCCCAAGACAACAACCAGCTCATTTTCTTTTATTTTATCACTATATTTTCCTGAGATTAGGGTTGTGAGTCCTGCTACTAATGCAAAAATACTTCCGGCAATACTAGCATCCATTAAATCTCCACCAACTTTTTCAACAAAAAGAGCGTAAATTGGTCCAAGCATAGCACCCGCCATTAGTACCATAGCGTTAGTGTAGAGAAGTATTTTAAGAGCAGTACTGAAGGATGATTTTTTCATGGTTAAATCAGTTTAATAATTGTATTGTTATTTTAGCATATTTCTGTTATTTTATTGAAGATAGAAAGTATTGTATTTAATGGTATAATAGATTTATGATAAAAAAGATTCCAAAAAATGTGGTGACTGTTTTGAAGGGCCTCGAGGGGGCTGGTTTTGAGGCGTATATTGTCGGAGGATGTGTGCGTGATTTGATTATGGATAGGGAGCCAAATGATTGGGACTTGACTACTGATGCGAGACCAGAGCAAATAGTAGAAGTTTTTGAGGACAGTTTCTATGAAAATGATTTTGGAACTGTTGGTGTGAAGGTTGATACTGATGAGAAAAAAGAGAATAGCGATGAGTTCGTGAAAGAAGTGATTGAAGTGACAACTTTTCGTGTTGAGTCTACTTATTCAGACAGAAGAAGACCTGACGAAGTTGAATTTGCAAAAACATTAGAAGAAGACTTGAGTAGAAGAGATTTTACGATGAATGCGTTGGCAATGAGGATTGCTGGTGGAGATATTGAAGTTATTGATCGTTATGAGGGTGAAAAGGATATTAAAGATAGAATAATCCGTACAGTTGGAGATGCGAATGAAAGATTTGACGAAGATGCTCTTAGGATGATGAGAGCGGTTCGTTTTCAGTCTCAATTGAATTTTGAAATAGAAGAAAAAACTTTAGAAGCAGTTAAGAAAAATGCAACACATTTAAAGCATGTTTCACAAGAGAGGATTAGAGATGAATTTACGAAAATAATAATCTCTGAAAAACCCGCTAAAGGCGTGGAAACATTGAGAGAATCAGGAATGCTAACATTTATTATTCCAGAGCTTGAAGAGGGGTTTGGCGTGGATCAGAATCGTCATCATATTTATACGATATACAAACACTGTTTGCTATCATTAGAAAAATGTCCATCAGAAAAGCTGGAAGTTCGTTTAGCCGCTCTTTTTCATGATATTGCAAAACCTCAAACGAAAAGAGGTGAGGGGTATTATGCAACTTTTTATAATCATGATCATGTTGGTGCAAGGGTTGTGAAAAAGATATTGGAAAGATTAAAGTTTTCAAAAAAGATTATCAATAAAGTTGTTTTGCTAGTTGATAATCATATGTTTTACTATAATCCAGAAGAAGTGGGTGATGCATCTGTTCGAAGATTGGTTAAGAAAGTGGGACTGGAGAATATGAAAGACTTGATTGATTTACGTATCTCAGACAGACTTGGTAGCGGTGTTCCTAAGGCGAAACCATACAAACTTAGGCATCTTGAGTACATTATTGATAAAGTCTCTCGTGACGCGGTTTCAGTCGGTATGCTTGAAATTGGAGGAAGTGATTTGATTGTTGACTTAGGACTAACCCCTGGACCAAAAATCGGTGCTATTTTAGATGTGTTACTTGCAGAAGTAATTGAAGATGTTTCAAAAAATAAAAGAGAACAATTACTTAGTCGCGCTAAGGAACTTGATAGCGAAGACATTGAACAACTCCGCTTATTTGCTAAAGAAAAGATTGAAGAAAGGAAAGAAGAGGATGACAAGGAATTGAAAAATAGGCATTGGGTTAAATAGACTTGATATTTGAGAAAAAGAAAATAAAAAATCCCCGCACAGCATTTGCTGGCGGGGATTTTATTGATTTGTGTTTATTTTCTTAATGTTGCACGGATTAGTTTTCCATACGGCTTCATTAGCTCATTGCTACGCATGTTATCTTTAGTTTTTGCTACAAAACGTCCACCTTCGAAGACATGGGTATACCACAAACTTTTTAGTGTGACGTCCACCCAAACTTGGTATCTGGGATCTATGCAGGAGATTCCACGTTTTCCGAAGTACTCCATCGATTTCTCCCAGATCTCTTCGAAGATATCGTTTTCTAAGAGTTTTTGGTGGTGTTCCGCATTCGAAACTAACACTATCCACTCGGGTGGAGTGGCGTCCTCTCCATAATATGATGAAACCTCGAGCCCATCCATGAACACGTCGAATCCAAGCATTTCAGGTTTCTGACTTTCTTCACTTGGAATAAAGAGGTCAGTGATAAGCATCCATGGCTTCTTTCTCTTGGTGGCCAGTTCAAATATTGCCTCTCGAGCGCCAAGATGGGTTTCCACCACCCTCACATCAAACTCTATGTTTAAGGCTGTTCCTGTTTCAAGGAGCTCTTTTTTTGCCCATTCTACTTGGTGGGCAGAGTCTTCGACTAATAATACTTTAATTTCTTTCATTACTCTCTCCTATTCATCGTTAAGAATATTAGTAAGAGAGGCGAGAGCGCACTTTTCTTCTCGACGCTTTAAATCCGCCTTTCGTTGTTGACTGTTTTTCGAATGTATTTGAGCGAGTTTGTACGATTCTTCTTGCCGCTTTCTTTCTTTCGCGAGCCATTTGTTTCGCTTTCGCTCTTCCTCTTTGGCTTGAGATTCCTGTTCCTTGAATCCCTCTTTTTTTTTCTGGGATAAGGAATTATATCCATCTTCTTGATATTTCAAAAAGAGCTCCTCTGACTTTTTGTTCGGCAGCCAATCATACCGACAAGACAGATCATGATAGTCTTTCTCGTCTGTGGCGTCACAGACCCTCCCGTTGTACCTAACTTTTTTATAAGTTTGCCCGAAATTGTCAATTTCTTTTGCTAGGAAGATTGACCCGTCTCTCGTCTTTATTACCATATTAATTGTCTTACAGACACCCGAATCAGCAGAACGGGTTAGTCGCGTATATTCTCTATAGCTAATTTCCATCTTAGTCTCCTCGCTGTTTTTATTGGTGCAGTTGTTAATGAGCTTTAAGATAAGTTATTACTTTTACAACACTTCATCTTAATAGTCAAGTATAGCATTAAAACAGGAAATAGTCAATAATCTTGTCAAATAGTGCCTATAAAGATGCTTGATAATGCCAACTATTGACTTAAATAAAGGAAATATGCTATAATATAAATGTTGTCAGAAATAATAACATTTTCTATTAAACATATGCTAGTTGATGAATTAGAAGGGATAGGGCTAAATGAGAATGAAGCTAAGGCTTATTTGGCTTTGCTTGAATTAAGCGAGGCTTCAGTGGCTCAAATTGCTCTGAAAGCCAAACTTAAACGCCCAACAACCTATTTAATTGTCGAGTCTTTGAAAGAGAAAGGTTTGGTCGGAATGGTAAAAAGAGAAAAAAAGACTTTATTTTTAGCTAAAGACCCTCGAAAAATCGTTGAGATGTTGGAAGAGAGAAAAGAAAAAATAAATCGGGTCATGCCACAACTACTTTCAATTACTAATGTTATCGATAAAAAGCCCGAGATAAGGTTTTTTGAAGGTCAAGAGGGAATTAAGGAAGTGTATCGAGATACATTGAATTATCCTAATCAGGAAATGCTGGCTTTTTTCTCTGATTCATATGTAGAATTTTTGGATGAGGACTTTGTTCAAAATTACTATTTTCCTAAAAGAGTAGAAAAAAAGATTTGGGCAAGAGCTATACTTCCTGATCAAGAAGCTATTCGAAAACTGGTTACTGATGATGTTGCGCATCTTCGTCAAACGAAAATTGTTCCTAAAAATACATATGATATCAATATTGAGATTAATATTTATGGAAAGAGTAAAGTGGCAATTATTTCTTTTGAGGAGCAGTTTGGATTGATAATCGAGAGTAAGAAAATTCACGAGAGTTTGCGAAATATTTTTAACTTAGTTTGGGATTTATTGCCAGAAACTAAACTGGAAAAAAAATAAAAAATCCCCGCACAGCGTTTGCTGGCGGGGGTTGTTTTTTGAATAAGAATGGGGTTATACTTGATTAGTGAGACGAAATCAAAGTCAAAGGCTTAAAAAAGGAGGTTTTGAGTATGTTTTTAAAAACGGATTATCGCTTTTTAAGAGAGGACGTTTTTGATTCTGATCAGGAACTTTCCATTCATCAATTGGAAAAAGCAGATCTGTGGAATATTGTTAATCTGACCATGAAATTTGGTGAAATAGTCGTTGACCCGTCAGGTGAATTTATCTCGGAGCTTTTAGTGAGAAGTTCATTTTTACGAGTCGAAGGCTTTTTTGAAGAGGATCGTAGATTTACTCTTAATATTCATGTTGCGCCTCCCGAGGTTAGCTTGGGCGAAGGAATTGTCTCCTGTGAATCTAAAGTGGTAAGGTTCAGATTTGGAGATATGGTTTTTTGGGATAAAAAAATAACCGCATGGGAAGTTCGAGATGATTTGAAGGATATGGTAAATAGTTTTGGAGAAAAAGTTGTCAATTAAACACAGATTCAAGTCGTTGGTAAATAGCAGCGACTTTTTTTATATAAAAAACCTGTATATTTTTTGATATACAGGCGATTAAGATGAAGATTTTTCTTCCGTTTTTACTTCATAGTTCGAATCGACAGCTGCAGGTGAGTTTTAAGTATAGTGTCGATATGGTCAATGCTGACAGTAATAATGTTGGAGTTGATGGGGAAGGGGGACCAAGACATAGTCGCGTTAAATATTAATTCAACTATTGGCGGTGTTACTACGATGTAGTTTATAAAATACACGGCGATTGGTTGAAAAGATTGACTAGCCTCTTTTAGTTCAATAAAATAGGGTCCTCTACTTTTTGCTAATATTTCTGTTAGTAGCAATGAAATTATTTCCCAATTAGAGTCCATTTCATGAAGAGGTAAGAGGCAATATTTCTTACCTACGTTAAGGTGCTCTTTTGCACGTCCATTCTCGACAATTATGCGTAAGTTTTTTACTTCAGCCAACTCCGCTTCATCCAAAACAACAGCATCTGAAGTATTCATAGCATACAATGCCCAGCCTCTGTTTTCGAATGCGACAATAATCTTTTTCTGCAAAAGCTTAGGTATAGCATCCGCAACGGTACTTTCGAGCTCCTGGATTAAGTTGAAAATCTCTTCTGGTTTTTTTGTTTTCATTAGTCTCCTCCTTTGTGGTTTTGAGCGATGCGGTCGTAATCATCCTTGAGTCTTTCAATATCATCTTCGCCGAAATAAGTTCCAGTTTGGACTTCAACAAAAACCAAGTTTTTAGTCCCGTTGTTTTCTATGCGATGAATGTCTTGTTTTTCTATAACAAACACGCTTCCGGCAGTGACACTAAAAACGTCACAGCCAAGTGTCATAATTCCTTTACCAGAGACTATTTGCCAGAGCTCTTCGCGGTGACAGTGCCTTTGGAGGGACAGTCTTTGTCCTGGTTTTACAACAATCTTCTTGACCTTGCAGTCTTTGGAATCAAGAAGGATTGTGAACGAGCCCCAGGGACGGTGTTCGGTGGTTTGAGAAAAGTTCTTGACGGTGATTTTATTTTTTTTCATTACCAACTCCTATGCGTTGATTGTTAATGAGCTAGATGTTATTAAAGGGTATCAAAAAAATACGCATATGTGAAGAGTGTCATTGACTTTTTTCTTGTTAAAAGACACAATAAAGTATAGAAGCGCGTCTAATTAACTAGCTAACTAGTCAACTAAAATGAAGATTAGAATTAGAGAAGTAAGAGAAAATCCAATTAATGTGCTCAGAAGGGCGGGTTATTCTTTTCAACATCATACAGACAAAGGAGAAATGAGCTTTATTCGACCATTAGCCAGTGCTGGTTTTCCGCGTTTTCACATGTATGCAAAATTAGAAGATACTAATTTAATGATAAGTATTCACTTAGATCAAAAGAAGGGGACTTATGGAGAAAGCACTCGTCATCATGGGGAGTATGGTAATGAAGGTGCGTTGAAAGAAGAGGTGCAGCGAATTGCAGCTGCTGTTTAATTTTTTTAAGTATTTATTTGTAAATTTGTAGTCCATATACTTGCAAAATCTTTCAAAATATATTAAGGTAGTAAGGAGTTAAAAATGAATATTAAGCCGCGGTGGTGGAATTGGTAGACACGCCAGTCTTAGGAACTGGTGGGGTAACCTGTGCGAGTTCGAGTCTCGCCCGCGGCACACGTAAAATACTCATCTGAGTGATTTTTTGTTTTCTATAGTATTGTTTTATCTAGAGAAATGAGATAGTATCTTAGTGAATAAGATATGAGTGAGGCAGTTCAAGTTCTTTGTAGTTTAAATAGAGGTGAGCAGATGACAAATCCAAGAGTACTTATTTTTGATATGGATGGTGTAATAACTAACAGTGAACCTATTCATGTTGAAGCCGAGCAAATAGCTTGTCAGAGATTATGTCTTCAAGTTCCGAAATGGGAATGGGAGAAATTTAAAGGAAAAACCACAAAGGATATCGCTCAGTGCATATTTAAAAAATATGACCAGAGTGGTAAATTATTGGTGGAAGATTTCAGTAAGCTCAAAACTGAAATATACGTTGAATTAGCTGAGAATAATTTGAAATTAATTGAAGGAGTACATGAGTTTATCTTGAAGTTCTACACGAAAAAGATCATGGCCCTTAACACTTCAAGTAATTCAATTAGTCAAAGGCTAGTTTTTGACAAGTTCTCTCTCTATGATAAGTTTGACTTTGTTGTGAATGGAGATGAGATTCCTGCTGGAATGGGAAAGCCTCATAAGTTTTCATATAACTTGGCGGTTCAGAAAGTGGCTGGTGAGTATCATGATATTAGCGCGGAGGATTTCCTTGTTATTGAGGATTCTGACAATGGGATTATTTCAGCTAAATCTGCTGGATGCCGCGTTGTCGGTATCACAACGTCTTTTGACAAGGAGACACTGAAAAAAGCAGGCGCTGATTGGGTAGTAGATAATTTCTATCAACTATCTCAAATAATTAAGATACGATAAAG
Organism: Patescibacteria group bacterium; assembly: GCA_042569905.1. Lineage (GTDB taxonomy): Bacteria > Patescibacteriota > Minisyncoccia > Moranbacterales > UBA9337 > JBHPHA01. The sequence goes on along the minus strand of JBHPHA010000018.1, from coordinate 13,153 downwards.
ACGGAAACAATAAAAAACCGTTACAAATTAATTGATTTGTAACGGTTTTATTATTTTCTCGAAGGAGAATTATTTTTTTGAATTTGAACTAGCTAGTCCAAATTCATGTTTAATTTCCTCTGGAACATTGCCTTCTTGCAACTTGTCTACTTGCACAGTCGTGTTTAGGTAGGTTGTACAAGAATTAGAATAACCAAACGGACTCTTGTTTTCGAGTTTATCATTCTCGAAGTCAAATGACATTAATATTACCTCCTTTTATAATCAGACTCTTAAATAAGAAATTTTTTCTTATCAGAAGATAGGTCAATGAAGTCATCTGCGACTTCAATTAGTTTTGCGCTAGTTGATTCTTTAAAAGCAATTAGTTCAACGCGGCATCCAGTAGTGTTTTGGATATAATCTACCAATGGAATGAAGTCTCCATCACCAGAAACTAAAACAATAACGTCAAGACTTCTCGACATCTTGATTGCATCAACTGCAATTCCAACATCCCAATCTCCCTTTTTTGCTCCTCCTGGAAAGATTTGAAGGTCTTTTGTCTTAACTTCAAAGCCATGTTTTTCAACAGCTTCAAGGAATTTTTCCTCAGACCCTTCAAGCGTCTTGATTCCGTAGGCGATTGCACGGATTAGCTTTCTGTTTTCGACTCCCGCTGTCAGTACGTTTTTAAAATTAACTTTTTTCTTGTAAAGAACTCGAGCACTATAGTAGAGATTTTGAATATCCACCAACATACCAATTCTTTGCTCTTTAAATTTTGCCATATTTTTTTAGAAAATAAAACGAATGATAAACATTCGTTTTATTGTTCATTTAGTTAAAACTTTAACCTTTAAGTCCAAGTTTCTTAATTGTGCTTTTGTAAGCTTTTTCATCAGTTCTTTTTAAGTATCCCATTAATTTCTTTCTTTTAGAGACCATCTTTAGTAGACCTCTTCTAGAATGAAAATCTTTTTTATTCTTCTTAAGGTGAGAAGTAAGTTGTTTAATTTTTTCAGTAAATAAAGCTATTTGATACTCTGGAGATCCAGTATCTGTATCATGTCTTTTTACTGGTTTTCCAGCTTTCTCTTTTTGCTTTGTTGTAAGTGCCATACTTTTTTAGCTAAACATTCGTTCCGTTCCTCGAAAACCAATGTCTGCTTTTCAAAATTAAAATTATACACTCACACTAACATTAATATTTGATTCTGGCAATAGCATGGATTATGAAATGTGATTATGTAAGCAAAAACCATTCGCCGTGGCGAATGGTTTTTGTATGTGGAACTTAGTAGCTTATTTTACAGTACTGTTGAAGCAGCTACTTGATCTCCAGCTTTCATTCTCATTATTCTCACTCCTTGAGTAGCTCTTCCTAGAACGGAGAAGCTTTTCAGAGGAATTCTGATTATCTGTCCTTTAATTGATGTGATAATGATATCTCCTTCAAGTTCGGCTATGTTATTTATTGATGCTCCAGCTATTTTCCCTGTCTTAGTGGTAACGTTAGCTGTCTTTATTCCAGACCCACCTCTTTTTTGAATCTTGTATAAGGATAGATTTGTTCTTTTTCCGTAACCTTTTTGAGTAACAATGAAAAGTTGATTTCCTTTTTGCCCAGGTAATACCGTGTCCATTCCAATCACCAAATCTTCTCCCTTAAGTTTGATTCCACGAACACCAGCAGCGTTTCTTCCCATTGGTCTTGCGTCAGATTCCTTGAATCGAATAGCTTTTCCTTCTGATGTGATCAGAATTACATTATCAGACCCGGTTGTTGGTTTTACCCAGCCTAGCTTATCATCGTTATTAAGCTTAATGGCGATTAATCCAGTTCTTCTTACATTTGCGAAGTCTGATATCTTAACCTTTTTAACAACTCCGCTATGTGTCGCCATGAAAAGATACTTATAGTCATCATCTTTACTATAGGCAATCATCTCAGTTATTTTTTCATCAGTAGAAAGTTCAAGGAAGTTTACAATCGCTTGACCCTTAGCAGTTCTAGAAGATTCAGGAATTTCATAGGCTTTTGTTTTATAGACCTTTCCGCTATCTGTAAAGAACATTAGTTCATCATGAGTCATTACCGCGCTAACTTGATTAACAATATCACCTTTCCTTGTAGAAGCTCCTATTACTCCTCTACCGCCCCTTTTTTGAACTTTGTAGGCAGAAGGACTCATTCTTTTAATGTAACCATCCTGTGAGATTGTAATGATAGCTTCATCGTTTGGAACTAGGTCTTCTTGGCTGAATTCAGCAATTCCAGATTTGATTACTTTAGTATTTCTAGTATCTCCATATTTTTCTTTCATTTCAGCTAATTCTTTTTTGATGATGTTTCTGATTTTAGTTTTACTTTGAAGGATTCCTTCTAATTTAGAGATTAAGGCCATCTTCTCCTTAAGTTCATCTTCAATTTTCTTTCTTTCTAAGCCTGAAAGAGTTTGAAGTCTCATTTCTAGAATAGCAGTAGTTTGAGCGTCAGAAAGCTTGAATTTTGCCATCAAGTTTTTGTGTGCCAGGTCCTTATTTTTTGATTTCTTGATTGTCTCAATTACAGCATCAATATGATCTAGTGCTGTTTTCAATCCTTCAAGTATATGCGCACGATCCTTAGCTCTTTGAAGTTCAAATTGTGTTCTTCTTGTGACAACAATTTCTCTATGAGTAATGAAATGTTCCAATACTGCTTTTAGGGTAAGGATTTGAGGTTCAATTCCATTAACCAATGCAAGCATATTCATATTGAAGTTTTTTTGAAGGTCTGTAGCTTTATATAGTTTGTTTAGAATTTTTTGCGGATAAGCATCCTTTTTCAGGTAAACTACAACTCTTACTCCGTCTTTGTCGGATTCATCGCGAAGGTCTTTGATTCCTTGAATCTTGCCGTCTTTCACTAATTGAGCAATCTTAATCAAAAGGTTAGCTTTGTTTGTTGCGTAAGTCATTTCAGTGATCACGATTTCAAATTGTCCCGCTTTCTTTTCCTCAATAGTTGCTTTTGCTCTGGCAGTAATCTTTCCTTTTCCTGTGGCATAAGCTTCTCGGATTTCTGCTGAGTTATAAATGATACCTCCAGTTGGGAAATCAGGACCCTTGATGAATTTCATAAGGTCATCAATGTCAGCTTTTGGATTTTCGATTAAAAGATTGATTGCATCCACAAGTTCATTTAAATTATGCGGAGGAATGTTAGTTGCCATTCCAACTGCAATACCCATTGTTCCATTAAGAAGAAGTTGGGGAAGTTTCGCAGGTAAAACTGAAGGCTCTTTATGAGACCCATCAAAATTTGGAACAAAATCAACAGTGTCTTTTTCAATATCAAAAAGCATTTCCTCAGCAATTTTTTTAAGCTTTGCCTCAGTATAACGATAAGCAGCAGGACTATCTCCATCCATGGATCCAAAGTTACCTTGACCCCAAACAAGAGGGTATCTAAGAGAAAAGTCTTGAGCCATACGAACCATTGAGTCATATACAGCAGTATCACCATGCGGGTGATATTTACCAAGCACTTCACCAACTACGGTCGCTGATTTTTTGAATCTAGCAGTTGATTTTAGTCCTGTTTTCCACATAGAGTAAAGAATTCTCCTATGCACAGGCTTAAGTCCATCTCTAACATCAGGAAGCGCACGAGAAACAATAACGCTCATAGCGTAATCGAGATATGATTGCTGAACTTCTGTAGTAATCTGTTGCGGTTTAATAATTCCGGTCATATTTGTATTGTGTTAGAGTCTGTTCATAAGTTCTATATACTGAGAAAGAGAAATTATGAACAGACTCTATGATTAACTGTAATTTAACGAATAAAAACACTATCTAAAATGATTTAGATTATAGTATTTTTTAAAAATATACTATTGCCACTATTACTATTGCTGGCAGTTTAAGTCAGTTTATCGAAAAATAAACTGACAAGAGCTGAAAACAAGTTAACGTAAGAGATTACTATTGTGTTGTCATTTCATTTAGGCTTCTTGGAATTGAGTCAAGTGGATTCTCTTGCTGATATTGTTCTGGGTCATTGCAAGTTCCTGTAATTCCTGAACAGCTAGACCCAGTTTCTTTTCTGGAATGAGTAGCAATTGTTCCCTTTATGGAAACTATCCAGAATAGAAAGAGAATAAAAACCGAAGAAGCTGAGAATATAATCACATAACGTAGTCTAACATGTTCTGGTTGTTGCCTAATTTTTTTTATTTTTGTATGAAGACTCATTGTATTTTTTTATTGAACGTTCATTAATAATACTTCCATATTTTTTTCATCAAAATCACCTTTTCTTAGTGAAATTTTATTTACTTTTTCTTTTGGACAATTTCCCATCTCTTCACAAAATTCTGTTTCATCTGCAATGTCTGCGTTAACCCTATTATCCTTAAAGTGCATAGGAATAATCAGTTTAGGCTCAATCTTGTGTACTAGTTTCGAAGCCTCTTTTCCATCAATTGTGAAATTTCCACCAATTGGAATCATTAAGATATCAACTTCACCAATTCGCTCTAGTTGGTCTGGAGTTGGCTCTGTTCCGATGTCTCCCATATGACAAATACGTAGTCCTTCTGTTTCTATCACAAAAACAGTATTTCTTCCTCGCAAAGCTCCCTCTTCTTTGTCATGAAAGGTGTCAACGCCGATAATATTAATTCCTTTTACAACGAATTCTCCCGGAGTATCAATTATAACAGGCTCACCTTTGATAGATGAAACATTATTGTGGTCACTGTGTTGTGTATGAGAAACAAAAACAATGTCAGCTTGTCCTTGTGGTGGCTTGATTCCGATTGACTTGTCAAAAGGGTCAATAAAGGTAACCACTTCTTCCGCGCCTCTTCCTTCTGGTCTAGTAGTAATCTTAAAACAAGAGTGTCCGTAATATTGAATATTCATTTTAATTGTTTAGTTAAGTTAGTTTATTTGTGAATTAGTTTTTATTTGATAAGCAAATAATCTTTCTCTAGTTCATTTTATCACGTCAAAACCGCCTTGTCGAGCGGGTTTTGGTTGAAATATATATGAAGTAGTTTTTCTGTGCAAAGCCGTTGACAGATGGCTTAGTGTATGATATTGTGATGTGTCGATTAGATACAGTTAAACGGAAAGGAAAGCTTTTTAAAAAAAGGAGATACTCATGAAGCTAGAAGAACACAGTAGCGTTGATTCGAAGATGGACCCTGATGTAAATTACCTAAATCTTTTTCAGCATCTAAATGAGATGTTTAACAGTCTTCCTGATAGTATGAGCTGGGTCAAGGAGGGGGGATATTATATTGGAGATTTCAAAAAGGATGACTTGAAAAATGATAGAGAAGCTCTGGAGATAATGAGCAGGATTAGTAGGGTCATGCAGCAGTTGTGTCTGGATTTTTATACGAAGCATGGTTCGAAGATGAAACATTCAGCGACGCCGATGGAAAATTTCTTTTTGAAAAAAGAAGACATTAGTGTTTGTGCTGCGAATCCAAATACGGACGTTGCCTTTGTTAATGGTATTGATGAAAAAACGCTTGTCCTCTCAGTAAACTTTGAAAGGATAGTAGATCAATTCTATCGGACAAAGATAAGAGATATTATGGGAGACAGAAAGTTGGCTCCTATGCTTTGGGTAATAATTCAAAAAATGATTTAAGCCTATTGAAAACACGCAAATGAAGTGATGTTGAGCGGTTTCGTAGAATTACGAGACCGTTTTTTTTATTGCTTAAAATCAATGTTTGAGATAGGATAGGGGTAAGATTGAAAATTTTAAATTTGAATTAGTGATTCGTGCAGTTGTATATTTGTAACGGATTTGTAATTTGTATACTTATGAACAAAAAAAGGATTTTTTCGGGGATTCAACCGAGTGGGGAACCGCATATTGGAAATTATTTAGGAGCAATCAAAAATTGGGTCAACCTTCAAGATGAATTTGAATCTATTTTTTGTATTGTCGATTTACATGCAATCACTGTTCCGCAAGATCCAGAAGAGCTTCGAAAAAAGACTTTAGAGGTAGCAAAAGTCTATCTGGCAGCTGGAATCGATCCTGAAAAATCAATCATTTTTGTTCAATCTCGAGTAAAAGAGCACAGTGAGCTTGCTTGGATTTTGAATTGCATTACTCAAAATGGTGATTTGACTAAAATGACTCAATTTAAATCTAAATCTGGATCTGACTTCGATGAGCTAGAAAAATCTTTTGAATCAATGCGTAATCCTAAAAATATGGAGTTTATAGGAGAAAAAGAGGAGAAATTTATTAAGGAAAACAATCTTAATAATAACGAGATCGTAAGCCTAGCTATAGGAGGTATTCATGATGTGATTAGTGAATATTTTAGAGATTTTAAAAATAAATTTAATGGAGTTGGAGTAGGGCTTTTTGACTATCCTGTTTTGCAGGCGGCGGATATTTTATTGTACAATACAGAAGTCGTGCCAGTAGGAGAGGATCAGGTGCAACATGTTGAATTGACCCGGACAATTGCAAGGAGATTTAATAAGCGCTTTGGAGAAACGCTTATTGTCCCAAAGAGCTATACGAGAAAAGAGGGGATGAGAGTGATGGGACTGGACAATCCTGAAAATAAGATGAGTAAATCAGCTCCTTCTGAATACAATTACATCTCACTTTTGGATACCCCTGAAGCGATTGAGAAAAAAATCAAAAAAGCTGTGACTGACAGTGGTTCAGACATTACTTATTCTGAAGATAGACCAGCAATCAAAAATCTGATTAACATCTACGCTTCTTTTTCAGGACTGACCCCAGAAGAAATTGTTGCCAAATATGAAGGAAAAGGCTTCGGAGATTTCAAGCAGGGATTGACAAAATCTGTTTTAGACTTTATAATACCATTTCAAGAAAAATATAGTTCGTTAAAAGACGAAGATGTGCTAAACATTCTTCGAGATGGTGCAAAAAAGGCTTCAGTTATTGCAGAGGAAAAAATGGTTGAGGTGAAAAATAAAGTTGGATTTCTAGGGTAGAAATGTAAGGAGGAGATATTTTGACTCGGAAAGTGTTGAAGAAAAGATTTAATGAGAGTAGGGCTAATCAGGCACTCGCGTGCATACTGTCTGTTGCTATATTGGCAGCGATAGTTGTGTTTTCTCTTTGGAATGAGGGTGTTATAAAAACTCTTTAAAGGGAGAGTGTCATGCGAGAAGGAAAGAGTCGTGGAAATATGTATTTTATACTGTTTTTAGCAATAGTAGGCATACTTGTTACTGTTGGGTATGTTGCATGTTCAGAAGATATGACCTTCGAGAGAATGTTTAATGTCTCAGTAGAGACTAGGAAACAATAAGAATATTTCTAAACTGACCGTAAAAATTTTTACGATCAGTTTTTTTGTATGTATACCAAATTTAATTAACCATTCAACACAAATCCCTTAATTTCGGCTGCGACTTCGCAAAAACATATCACCGTATCTCGGATATGTTTCAATGTTTTTCCTGTGTCTCGCTCGAAATTAAGAAAGTTGTTATTGTTGAAGCGTTAATTAAATTTGGTATTTAAAAACGACATAATCATTATAATTATGTCGTCTAGTGTAGTGTCGAATGTTTTCGACAGTTTTTATGTGGGAAGTACTTTGCGGCAAGAAACACGAACTTTTACATTTTTCAGGAGTGTTTCTTTTACCTGCTCCAGTTTTTCAGCCATAGGCACTGACACAGTTTTTTTTGGAAACAACTTCTCAAGTCTTGGGCAGTTCGGATGCAGTAATTTTAAAGGGACGAGTTTCTTTCTGAATGCGACTGAATACATACTCGATCACCTTTTTGCTGCTCACTATCCGTGCAGTAATTTTAGAGAATTCTCTAGGGCTTCTTGCTTCTAGTGAAATGCAATTTAGGGGTACGATTTGACCATGATTTTTGAGGTCAAGAAAAATAAAGCCTCCAACATCTCGAGAGGTGTCTCTATTTCCTCTATTTTTCTTTTGGAAATAGATCCTAATCAAAAGAGTGGAGAATTTCCCGTAATGCTTCTTAAAGTCCATAGGAACTTTCAAGGAATCTTTCAGTGTTGATGCTTTAGAATAGGCCTCCTGTGCGCTTAACATAAATTGCCTCCATATTGAGTTAGTAAAGAGTTTACGCGTACCTAGAAACTAACTCTTTTTAGTTTTGATGTCAAATAAAAATACTAAATTGACTGTCATTCCGGAAGACATATTTTTCAGATTGAGGAATCGAAATCTAGAAAAATAGTCTATCCGGAATCTACGCTAACAAAAACCACAGACCTAATACTGCGCCTCAGGTTATATGCAGCGTAGATTCCGGATAAGTTAATTTCTTTGAACTCGTGCCTCGTCCAATCCCGATTTATCGGGACGGAATGACAAATAATGAGATGGTGCGTTATAGCTACTAATTAAATAAAAATACCATTTAAATATACATTTAAATGGTATTTTTTGATTTCTATTTCCTAATCAAATCAAGTAACTCTTCTCTTTTTTCTTCCATTAACTCCTGAGTATCGGCTTCAAGATTTAGTCTTAGTACTGGTTCTGTGTTGCTGGCTCGAACATTCAGCCACCAGCGAGAACCCTTTTCTTGATTCCAGAAACTAATTTTAATTCCATCAAGTTTGGTAATTTCTCCATCGGCATATTTTTCTTTCAACTGAGCAATGATTGCGTCTTTGTCTGAGACGTCATTGTTGATTTCTCCGCTGTGGTAATATCTTTTCACATCAGCAACTAAGTGAGAAATTGTTTCCCCAGTCTCCGCCATAAGGTTTAGGAGATAAATTACAGGAAGTGAACCAGCTTCAGCTTTGAAATTTTCTTGGAAGTAGTAGTGTCCTGAAAGTTCTCCAGCAAAAATTGCATTTTCATCTCGCATCTGTTTTTTGATCAGCGCGTGACCAACACGACATTCTCCAGAAACTCCTCCATTCTCTTCAATCACTTCTTTGACAGACATGGATGATCGAAGGTCGTAGAGTATTTTTGCTCCAGGATTTTTTTCAAGAATTACTTTTGCGATAAGCGCAGTGACAAGATCCATTGGAATCACAACTCCATTTTCATCAACAAATCCAGTTCGGTCTCCGTCTCCATCATAGGAAACTCCAAGGTCTGCATTTTCTTCAATAACTTTTTCCTGAAGGTCTTTGAGTGTTTCAATTTTCAATGGATTGGCTTCATGGTTTGGAAATGTGCTGTCATATTCATCAAACAGTGTTATTAGCTCAATATTTTCAGGAAATTTTTTGTACAGATCAATTTCTGCAATCCCCATTGCATTGGCAAAATCAGCAGCAAGTTTGAATTTTTTGTCACCAAGGTTCACAAAAGACGCAAGGTAGTTGAGATATTCACTCTTAATATCTTTTTCAATTACTTTTCCCTTGTTTTCGTTTTCTTCAAAGCTGTCATCAACAACAAGTTGCTTGATGTCGAGTAGTCCACTGTTTTCTCCAATTGGAACAGCTTCGGCGTGACAAAACTTCATTCCGTTGTATTCTCCTGGATTGTGAGATGCAGTCAGGACAATTCCTCCATCAACATCAAGCTTTCCTGACGCGTAATATACCATTGGAGTGGTCACAAGACCAAGGTCATATACATTAGCACCCTCGTCAGTTATTCCTCTCTTAAGCTCCTCAAAAAGAGAAGGACTAGACTCTCGAATGTCTCTTCCGATTACGACATTTTTCGCTCCCAGAAATTTCACAAAAGCTCTTCCTGTTTTGTATACAATCTCTTCATTTATTTCAGTTGGATAAATCCCACGAACATCATACGCCTTAAAAATCTTGTCTACCATAGTTTTTATTTTTAATTTTTAGGTAATTACATTTTATAACGCTTGACGTTTATTTACAAGAAAAACCACCCCGCGCAAATGCGTTGGGGCGGCTTTATTTTTTCTTTCCTATTCCTGAGTACTAGTTACCAATTACGGATTACTAGAGCTAGAACGGCATGTCAATATTTCCGGCTTTCATTTCTTTTTGCATTTTTTTCTGGATAGTTTTCATTGCACCGTTTATGGATTTTACGATGTTTTTCTCAAGGTCGCGACTTTCTCTTGCTTGATCAGTAACCTCAACACTTAAAAGTTTCATCGATCCATTTACAGTTGCTCTGATTCCTTTATAATCCTCTGTTGAAGTAATGCCCTCAAGCATCTTTTTCATTTGGTAAAGTTGTTTCATTTTATCGATCATATATTTTTGAAATAATAATTCTTAGTTACAATTAATATCTTACATTGACAAGTGATTTTTTACAAGCTTGTGATCATTTGGGGAGTTGACTTTTTTGCTTTAAAAAGACACAATAAAGTGTAAGATAAGTTTAAGTGAAATAATATATTTTAAATAGTATGAAAATTGGTATTGTAGGGCTTCCAAATGTAGGGAAGTCAACACTTTTTAAAACATTAACAAAAAAGGCAGTTGATATTAACAACTATCCTTTTTGTACAATTGAACCTAATATCGGAGTTGTGGAGGTTCCGGATGAAAGACTGCAGAAATTGTCTGACATGTCTAAGACTGAAAAAATAGTTCCAGCGATTATTGAATTTGTGGACATTGCTGGTCTTGTGAAGGGCGCGTCAGAAGGTGAGGGGCTGGGAAATAAGTTTTTGGCTAACATTCGTGAGGTGGATGCGATTGTTGAGGTTGTACGCGTTTTTGAGAATCCAAACATCACACATGTGCACAACAAAATTGACCCAGTCGATGACATTGATGTGATTAACACAGAGCTGATGTTGGCTGATCTTGAAACAGTGAATAAGAGAATTGAAAGACTTGAGAGGGAGGCAAAGAGTGGTGACAAGGAGGCAACTGCGAAACTAGCAGTAACCAAAAAAATTCAAACAGTATTGGAAGATGGAAAGCTTGCAAACAAAGCTGAGTTGGACATGAAAGACGAATATACGGTGATTGCAGTTAGAGAATTGGCGTTACTAACAATGAAGCCGTTTCTGTATATATATAATGTTTCAGATATGGATATGAATCTTGATGAAAAGCTTGAAGAGAGGCCTCATGTAAAACTGGACATTAAGATGGAGGAGGAATTAGAAGAGATGACAAAGGAGGACATAGAGGAGCTGGAATTGAAATCCAATATTAATGAATTGATTGTAAGGTCATATGAACTGCTGGGATTGATTACATTTCTAACTACTGGAGTGAAGGAAACTCGAGCTTGGACAATCAAAAAAGGATGGACTGCTCCAGAGGCAGGAACTGCAATTCATAATGATTTCAAAGATAAGTTTATTTGTGCAGATGTGATTGATTGGAAAGACTTACTTGAGGCTGGTTCTTGGTCAAAAGCCAAAGAATCAGGAAAGGTGAAATCAGTTGGAAAAGATTATATTGTTCAAGATGGAGATGTTGCGGACTTTAAGATAGGAGGATAGAGCTGAGATTTAGTATTTGAGGAAATGTAAAGCCGCCAACTGAGGCGGTTTTTTAGTTGACAAAAAACGTAAAGTATGCTAATATTGAGTATCGTTTTTTGACAGCTAAATAAACAGAAAAACTCTAAAAGGAGATTAATATGAGTCGGGAACTGAAAAGTGCATTGGAAAGAGTGGAAAGAATTAATGCCATTGATTTTTCAAGGAGGGGAGGTACCTATATCCAATTTATTAGTATGGAGAAACACATCCCCGCCCAGCTCGATGAAGATGGTTGGGTCGAGGATAAAGAAACCCTTACACAGATTAAGAAACGCTGGGGTGCTTCTTGGGTGCAGATTCGGAACAAGTATGGTGTTGGTGAGGATGTCTCACGTACTGTATGTATTATTCATCCAAAACCTCCATTTGAATTCTTGAGGGATATGATGGGAGTGATACCGGAAGAGATGTATTGTCTTAATTTTACGTCTGCTGCTCCCGAAGTTCGGGGAAATCGGTTTATGGAAAGTTTTTTTCAGGTAAAGTTGGGAAAGTTTAAGTTTGGCACTAACCCAGTTCGCCTTAGTAGGAGCAATCCAAAAGCAAAGTTTGTTTTTGCGAGGATTTTGTCGGGTCTCGGATTTGGTTATAATGCAGGGATTTTAAGCAGTAACAGAGGTTTGGTTGAGGAGGCCGTGAAGAGAAGTTCGACTGAGTATAAAATCGATATTTTTCTGGCGACGAGGCATATTTTAGAGAAATTCTACGAAGATCGGATCGGAGACGCTCTCTGTCTCAGGGATCTTCCTTGGGAGAAGATCACAATCACTCCAGAGTTTTTGGAAAGTTAGTCCACTTTTGGTTCTTGAATTCAAGTTGAAATAAATAGGCGAGGAGATATGGAAATGTTATCAGAAACATTGAAACAGATTGTTTCGCTCTTAAAGAAAAAGTCTGTAAGACTAAGTAACCTACTTGAGGAGGCGGATACAGCCTTCTTCTTGAATGAAAATATGGATCTTGAAGAAGAGAAGCTATTGGAGCGGATTTATATTGCGCTGGATGCTTTTGATGATATTGAAGCCCTCATGAGAGTCCTGGATATCAATGTAGTTGTGGAGAATGTTACCATGGGTATGTTAGAAGATTTCATAGCTTTTCATGAGGAGCAAATAACATTTGTTATAGAAGAACAACGCACGGCGATGAATGACTTGTTCATTGATCGTATCGGAAATTGCCAGTTTTGTGCGTTGGCACATGAAATCGAAGGTCTGCCCGAAGAAACTTGGGCGAAATAAGGAATCTGAACTTAAAACCGCTAGTTAAAATAACTAAGCGGTTTTTTTATTGACAAAATGGGTAAAAACTAGTAATATTTTCGTAAGCTTGTCTTTATAAATAAAAATACTACAATTGAGGGTTGAGTATGCTTGGTTATTTTGCAAAAAGAACTGGATGGAAAGTTTTCTTGAATGCTCTGAAAGAGCAATATTCTCAAGCAGATTCGGTAGTTAAGGGTGAGGGTAGTGAAACTCAAAAAAAGAAGGAGTTTATTGCGGCAGTACATTCAAGATATATGCATAATGAAAAAGAAATGATAAAGGGTGTTCCAATTATAGCTAAGTTATTTTTTTCGTATGTAATAAATTTTCCAAGTCAGCAGGAATATGAGAATAAAATAGAGACCATCCTGTGCTTTATGGAAGATACTCAGCGATTGAGTGATGATGAAAAAATTATTAGAGTAATTAGACGTCATTGGTTTAACATTCTTCAA
>JBHPHA010000017.1:0-25360 GCA_042569905.1 Patescibacteria group bacterium | reverse complement strand
GAGCATTGTTAATAGTTGCGGGTTATTTGCTTTCAAAGAATAATGTTTGGGGAGTGTATCTGAGCTGGTTCTTTGTTGCAGTTGCGTTGCTGAATAATATTATTTCTCAACCGAATATACTTGCTATTGTAATTATAGTTTACTTTGGTTATTGGACGTATAAGGCACAGAAGGAGTTGGGCAAGGGTGGTGATGGTGTTTCAAGTGAGGAGACTGTTGAGCAAGAAGTTGTTGAACAGAATACTCCTGTTGAAGCTACTATTGAACAAGATGCTCCTATTGGTGAACCTGTTAATGAGTCTATTCATGAGCAGGATGAACGAAAGTAAATTTGATTAGTAATTGAGATTGAGTGAGTAAAAAGGCTTTCTGAAAAGAGGGTCTTTTTGTTTTTTTGGGATGAGTTGTAGTCCTCTTCCAATTTTATGGATAGTGTGTTATTATGGTATTTACGTAATTTTTATTAGTTAATTTATTTTATATGGGAAAGGACAATGTAGCGATTAGGTTTAGTAACGTATCATTTGAGTATAGTCGCGATAAGGAAATATTAGATGAGGTATCTTTTACGATTCAGCAGGGGAATAAGATAACTTTGATGGGTCAGAATGGTGCTGGGAAAAGTACTATCTTAAATCTGATTACTGGTAGCTTAAAATCAGAAGGTGGGTCATTGTTTGTTGATCCTGATATGAAGATTGCTTATGCAAAGCAGGTTATTCCTCGTGACCAAATGAATTTGACCGTGAGAGAATTTTTTGAGAAATGTTTTGATGAAAAGATATATGACATTGATAAGAAGATTAAGGCGGTTTTAGAGGTTGTGAATTTTTCTGTTCCTTATGATAAGACGATTAATCTTTTGTCTGGTGGACAGCAAGCACGTCTTTTGGTTGCGTCGGCGATTATTCAGGAGCCTGATTTACTTATTCTGGATGAGCCTACAAATAATTTAGACCGTCAGGGAATAGAGCATTTGATGCAGTTTCTGATGTTTTATGATAAGACTTGTATTGTGATTTCTCATGATGCTGATTTTTTGAATTACTTTACTGATGGAGTGATCTATTTGGATGTGTTTACTAAAAAGGTTCAGCAGTATATGGGGGACTATTATACAGTAGTGGATGAAATCGCTTCTCAAATTGAGAAAGAGAAAAGAAGAAACGCACAATACGAGAAGGAGATAGCTGCTAATAAGGATAAGGCTAATTTCTTTGCGAATAAGGGAGGTAAGATGAGGCTGGTTGCGAGAAAGATGCGCGAGAAGGCTAAGGAGATGGAAGAGTCAAAAGTTGATGTTAGGCGAGAGGATAAAGCAATTAGGGATTTTACTATTCCATGTCAGCCTAGTTTGAGTGGGGAGATTTTGAATATTTCTTCATTTAAAATAATGGAGAATCATGAGTTGGTTGAGAAAAATGCAAATATTTCTATAGGTAAAAAACAGCATCTGTTAGTGAAGGGTAGGAATGGAATTGGAAAGAGTACTTTGATCGAGTCATTGGCTCTTGGAAAAGCGGCTGGGGCAAAAATTGCTCCAGATGTTAAGGTGGGATATTATCGCCAAGATTTTTCAACGCTTAATTTTGAAGATACGGTTTATGATTCACTGCTTTCAGTGATGGATATTAAAGATGAGCAGGTTCTTAGATCTGTTTCTGCTGGATTCTTAATTGATAGTAAGATTATAAATTCTAAAATCGGAGACTTGTCAGAGGGTCAGAAAGGTTTAGTTGCTTTTGCTCAGTTGGTTCTACTTGAACCGGGATTGCTTATTTTGGATGAGCCAACAAATCATATTAACTTTAGGCATCTTCCAATTATTGCTAAGGCACTTAGTGAATATGAGGGTGCTATGATTTTGGTGAGCCATGTTGATGAGTTTGTTGAACAAATTAGAGTAGACAACATTCTTGATCTTGAGATGTAGGAGAAATTACTTTTAATTCCGTAGTTGTGACTTAAGTATAGGTAGTGTATTTGCGAGTAGTGGAGCAGGAAATGGGTTTGTTTTAGCTCAAATAAACTCATTTTTTGCGAAAGCTTGACATTATTTTTAGACCTGCTAGAATAGGTACTGTTGAGTCGAAATTGACATTTGAAGAGCTATTGATTTAAGATGTTTCGGTTGCAGATGCGCCTGTCACAATTCGGGGGCGTATTTTTTATTGAAATGAATACTTGACGCAATTGGGTGAAATAATGTATAATCTTAATTACTTGACTTTTAAAATCAGTAGTGTATACTCAGTAAGGTAAGTTAAGAAAAGGAGATTGACTTTAGAGCTAATAATATTTTTCAAAAGATTATTGCTGTGCAGTTAATGAAAGAAACTTGAAAAGTTAATATGGTTAGAAATACAACAAATTGCAATTTTTTGCGATTCCCTGTTGAAACTATTAAGTAAGAAAACAGTAAATCCATTTTAGAGTCTATCAAATTTTTTTGAGAATTTAAATTTTTACCTTCGGGTAAGAATTTTACTATAGTAAGAGTAATTTATTACTTTTATTTTTATTGAGAGTTTGATCCTGGCTCAGGATGAACGCTGGCGGCGTGGATAAGGCATGCAAGTCGAGTGGGTTTAGACCCACGGCAAACGGGTTAGTAACGCGTAGGAACGTACCCTCAAGTCATGAATAACCCGGAGAAATCCGGAATAATACATGATGTACTCTAAGGAGTAAAGATTTATCGCTTGAGGAGCGGCCTGCGTCCTATCAGCTTGTTGGTAAGGTAATGGCTTACCAAGGCTATGACGGGTAGGGGGTGTGAGAGCATGACCCCCAACATTGGAACTGAGACACTGTCCAAACTCCTACGGGAGGCTGCAGTCGAGAATATTCCACAATGGGCGAAAGCCTGATGGAGCGACGCCGCGTGCAGGATGACAGCCTTCGGGTTGTAAACTGCTTTTTTTAGGGAACAAATTTTTGAGCTTACCTAAAGAATAAGAGGTTACTAACTCTGTGCCAGCAGTAGCGGTAATACAGAGACCTCGAGCGTTATCCGGATTTATTGGGCGTAAAGCGCATGTAGGCGGACATATTAGTCAGGTGTCAAATTTTCGGGCTCAACCCGAAAACTGCACTTGAAACGGTATGTCTAGAGAGAGTGAGAGATCAGTGGAACTCATGGTGTAGTAGTGAAATGCGTTGATATCATGAGGAACACCAAAGGCGAAGGCATCTGATTGGTGCTCTTCTGACGCTGAGATGCGAAAGCGTGGGTAGCGAATGGGATTAGATACCCCAGTAGTCCACGCCGTAAACGCTGCATACTAGATGTAAGAAGTATCGACCCTTCTTGTGTCGTAGCTAACGCGTTAAGTATGCCGCCTGGGAAGTACGGCCGCAAGGCTAAAACTCAAAGGAATAGACGGGGATCCGCACAAGTGGTGGAGCATGTGGTTTAATTCGATAATAAGCGAGGCACCTCACCAGGACTTGACAACTAGCTGCAAGCTTCAGAGATGAAGCCGCCTTCGAGGGTGCTAGTCAGGCGCTGCATGGTTGTCGTCAGCTCGTGCCGTAAGGTGTTCCCTTAAGTGGGGTAACGAGCGCAACCCCTGTCGTGTGTTAGATATGTCACACGAGACTGCCCAGCCTTGAGCATGGAATTAGGAATAATTCTAGATTCAAGGTTGGGAGGAAGGCGGGGATGACGTCAAATCAGCATGGCCCTTCGACGTCCTGGGCGACACACGTGCTACAATGGCCAATACAATGGGTTGCCAAACCGCGAGGTGGAGCTAATCCTAAAAAATTGGTCTCAGTTCGGATTGGAGTCTGCAACTCGACTCCATGAAGCCGGAATCACTAGTAATCGGGAATCAGCCACGTCCCGGTGAATACGTTCTCGGATCTTGTACTCACCGCCCGTCACACCAAGAGAGTTGGTAACACCCGAAGGCCCTGCTTTATAACAGGGACTACGGTGGGATCGATGATAAGGGTGAAGTCGTAACAAGGCATCCGTAGCGGAAGCTGTGGATGGATCACCTCCTTTCTAGGGAGTTATGGTGTAGTCTGCTTCAAGCAGAAGTAAAACATCTAAATGGTCGTTCGTTCTATCTGTGATAGGATGAAACATTGAAAAAGATTCTATTCTAAGGGTATTACTGTTTCTTCAGTGATACAGGGAATCGCAAAAGTATGCAAAACGTTTCTAACAATCGAAAAGACAGGACACTCAATGGATGGGTGTTTTTTTGTTTTTAAATATTAGTAAATTTTACTTAAGGCTAGTTAATTTAGTTGAAAATATTTGAGGATTTTTTTGTGGTATACTTAGAATAATAAAAAACTAATAAAATAAATTATGAATAATCCATTTGAAGAGATGAATCCTCAAGAAAAAAGGATTCAATTGGATGATGTTGGATTTAAAAATTTAGATGAAATTGAAAGTAGAATAACAAGTGAGTTGGATAAATATGAAAAGCTGCTATCTAAGGAGGATATTTCTAAAGGGGATAGAAGGGCATATGAAGATAATGAACAGTTTCTTCAGGATGCAGGACTTGAAATTGACAAAGCTAGGGAATGGATGAAAGCTTATCCAGACAAGACCTGGGATGATTATGCTAGTATGCAGATGAAAACTTGGCATGAAAAGTCTCAGGATAATGCTTCTGAAAAAATAAAAACTAATGCGAAAAGAAAATATAGATTTTATCAAAAGCTTGGTTCAAGGTTTCAAGAGCAGGATATTGAGTCGAAAGATTATGATAGGTTGACCTCGCACGAAAAAGCGGTAAAGATGTTCAAGGCGTTTGAAAGAGGCGGAGGTAGTCCGGATGTTCAAGAGGCATTATTGAGATTAAAGGATCTAGATGAGTATAAAGCTAGACTATTAAAAGATAAGATGGAAGAAGTTTATTATTTTGATCAAAATGAATTGGATTGGCTAGAAACTGAAATTAAATGCTGGAAAAGAGTGGCTGATGGAAAGCCAGCTGAAGGTGAAACAGATGAAGAAAAGGAAGAGCATAGGAAGCATATAGGTGGAATGACTAAGGAAGAGATTGATAGGTCAAGGGAAAATATTAAGAAAATGAAGATGCTATAATGACTAATTAATACTTTGTTGCTGAATATAAAACAGTGAGTCACAAAAGAACGTAAAAACTTTAAATTATAAAAAAAGACACTCAATGGATGGGTGTTTTTTTGTCGACAAATTAAGTTTGGAATCAGAATGTAGGATGAAGCTATTGACAAAGTAACAGTATTTGCGTATACTGGTTCTACTTGGTAATTCTGCCGAGTAAGTAGTACAGCTTTTTTAAAAATAGAAGAGGAAATTAAGAAAATGAACAAAGTATTGTTATCTGTAGTTGCGCTAATGATGGTTTACTGTCCGACGGCCTTTGCGATGGAAACGGATGTGTCATCACATTTGGTTTCTCAATATGTCGCTCAGAATGGATCAGTTTTCACAAATCACGCTGGAGAAAAGACTGCCCTTGCGGTGGCTTTCGAGAATGGCGTGTATGCTGAAGTATGGAATTTTACAAACTTTCAGGAAGGCAATGCAGCTAGAGAATTTGACTACACCGTTGGATTCGCCAGTAGTGTTTCGAATCTTGATATGGATATTGGAGTATCCTATCTGGATGTTGCGGATTTTTTGAGTTCAAGAGGAGACTCGTTGCTTCTCTATGTTACTTTTTCCAAGGAATTTAACATCTACGAAACTCAGATTGTCACACCTTCGATCACGTTTGAAGGATATGTTCCTGTAGAGGATGATGGTTCTGAAAATCGAGGGTCTGATGTTGTTGTTTCTGTTGAACACAGTTTCAATTTAGGCGGATTTTCACTCTATCACGCGCCCGGTTTTGTCATTGATGATGGACAGTTCGGTTGTGATGCAGGAGTTGTCGGCTTGTGGGAAGTCGGTATAACTGAAAAGATGACAGAGAAATTATCTCTGGATGCCTCCTGGAGCAACAGCGTTCCGTTGTTCGGTTTGGACGACGGAAGAAAAACTGAGTCAGTATTGTCAGTAGGCTTTGCTTACTCCCTGTAGTAGTCTTTTTATTTCTGATTAAGAGTACAATACCGATCGATAACATAATTGTTTCGATCGGTTTTTTTATTGATAAAATATTTTTTGAAACACAGAGTAGTTAATGGATAAGTGTTTTTTGTTTGATTTTATTGCTAAATAAGTGTAATCTTATTAAATGCTTAATCAGACTTCTTCGGAAGTTCTTTTGTTGCGAAACTTGACGAAGTCGTAGTAAAAAGAGTTTCTGAAGAAGTCTATTATAAAAAAGTAGCCCATTTGGGTTTTAGATATAGCTTATTTGTGTATATATGTTTGATTTTAGTAAAGATAATTTAATAGGTAATCTCATAAAGTTTGCGGGAGAAAAGGTTTTCGATCGAGGAGATGAGTATCATCGAAGTAGATTGGTTGGTAAAATCAAGATCTCTTCTTTCGGTGTGAATAGTAAGGTGCTTGTTAGTGCTTTAGTTTTTGGCAGCGAAATTTATGAGCCAGAGTTTATTTTTGATTTTAAAACTAACAATTTTAGTAAAGTGAATTGCGATTGTCCTTATGATAGTGGAGATTGTAAGCATGTCGTCGCGTTGGGTTTAAAATTCGTTGACTTTTTAGAGGAGTTTTTCAATTCGACTCCTGAATATGAAAACTTTTCTGGTAATATTCGGGATTATTTTGTGCGTTGGTCGAAGGACACATTAAGTAATTTGAGTAAGGAGCACTGGGAAGATGATGAGAGATATGAGCCTTTGGAATATAATCGCAATGACAGCTTAGAGGAAGAGGTGGTTGTTGATTATGATGAAAGCTATACAGACTCGTCTAGTCATGACGGAGAAGAGGATACAAGGCCATTTGAGGAGAGGTTTCACTTAATTTTGAATTCAATGCATGGCTTTGCGAATATGGAAGTACGGGCGAACTCTAGTCACACGTATTATTGGGTTGAGAACCTGGAGCATGTTTTAAAGAAAGAGAAGAATAGTATGAACCAGGATCAAAAAAAATTATTGAAATTCTTACGTGATAGTGATAAGTGGAGTGCTGATTACGATTGGGGAGAAGTTTTTCTATTGATACATGAATCAAAAATGGAATTCTTTTTGGATAAACGTGCAAGTGACAAGAGATTGGAGCTTAATCTCGACACTAAAGAAAAATTAAAAGTAGAGTTAGTCTTAGAGAATAAGAGTTCACACCTTCATGATAATGAGAGTGGGTTAGAAAACATATCCTTTTCATTTACAGAGGATTCAATTGAGGATGCAAAGAATATATTTCCAGGAAAAAAATATATGGCTGTTTTGGAGAATAATATTTTGAATTTTCATAAAACCGACAAGAGCTTGCAAGGAATAATTTACCGCATAAGAAATGATATAAATGAAATAGATTACCACAATATCCACATTCAAGAAAGTAAAAAGTACTCCACCAATCTTTCATCTGAAGAAATAATTGAAATAAACAAGATAATCAAACAATCAAAGAAATGTTTTGATTTGAAAACTGAGCTTGTGCCTAATTTTAAGGCTGAAGTATTTCCAGAGCCAAAGCCAGTAATAGCAATCGATTGTGATTGGAAGAAAAATAGTTTATACGTGAAGGCAATGATGGATTATGGATTTGAAAAAGTTGATGTGGCAACTCTAGTAAAGAGAAGGGCATCTAGGGGCAGAGTCTCTTTCATTAGAAATGATATTGAAGGCAGGGAGGTGTATTGGATGAAAATAGGGGATGGAAAAATATACTATTCACCAAGGAATCACAAGGAAGAACTTGCAATGTTTATGAAATTTTCAAAAGATGAAAAATATGGATTTTCAAAAACAGTTACTTGTAAGAGGCGTGGTGCTAAGCAACTTAAGGATTATGCGAAAAGCAATTGGCCACACCTGAAAAGATCTGGTTATCCAGTTCTCATAGAAAAGGATCCGTTGGATGTCTATACTGAAGACTTCAGTGCTAATTTTGAGATCGATCTTGAGTCAGCAAATGATTGGCTGTCTTTTGATGTGGATTGTTATTGTGGGGAAAATAAAATTAATCTTGAGGATTTAAAAAGATGTATTTCTGATAAGGATGACTTCGTGAAAACGAAAGATGGAAGAATGATAAAAATTTCTAATCGTAAAGAACTGGAAGATTTTATTCTGATGTTGGAAAGTTTCTATCAAAAGGAGAGTCAAAAGTTCGAAGGTAAGATATATCATGCTCCTGAATTGGAGGATATATTTACGAGCTCAAAATACTATAATGCTAAGATCTCAAAAAGCTTTAGTAATTTTATGAAAGAGTCACAAAATGGAAAGCCTGTGGAAAAAATAGCTATTAACAGTAAGGCGGAGAAGACTTTGCGATCTTATCAAAAAGAAGGGATAGATTGGTTTTATTTTTTGCGTAAATATCGATTTGGTGGAATATTAGCAGATGATATGGGATTAGGAAAAACACTGCAGTCTCTTGTTCTGGTTGATATGAATAATGTCGACAAAAAACCTTCTTTAGTGGTTTGTCCCAAGACCTTGCTCTTTAATTGGGAGGATGAGGCATTGAAGTTTTTTCCCAAAATGAAAACGCTTCTAATCGATGGAAATCCAAAAGAAAGAAAAGAGAAAATGGAGCAAGTAGATGAATATGACCTGATTATAACCTCCTATTCTTCTATTAAAAAAGACAAAGAGATTTACAAAAAAATGAATCTTAAATTTAACTACTGCATTTTAGATGAAGCTCAGTTTATCAAGAATCACAAAACTCAGAACTCAAGAGCTGTAAAAGAAATTAATGCTGATTATCGCTTGGCACTCACAGGAACTCCACTTGAAAATAATGTTTCTGAAATCTGGTCTATTTTTGATTTTTTGATGCCAGGATTTTTAGGGTCATATAACGCGTTCAATCGAAAATTTCTGCGTCCAATAATGAAGCATTCTGACGCAGACGCTTTGAAAAAATTGCGCAAAAAAGTTACTTGTTTCATGTTGAGACGAACCAAGAGCAATGTATTAAAAGAGCTTCCATTAAAGATAGAACAAATTAATCATTGTAGATTAGGAGATCACCAAAATATTCTATATCAAGAGGTCTTAGCTAGTGTGAAAAGTAAAATATTTGAAACAGTTGAGAGGAAGGGGTTTAACAAATCACAAATTCATATTCTAGCGGGACTCACAAAGCTTCGTCAAATTTGCAATCATCCAGTCCTTCTGCTCAAGGATGCAGACTACTCAAAATACCCATCAGCGAAACTAGATATCTTTTTAGAGTTAGTAACTGAGATAGCATCTGCTAATCGTAAAGTTCTGGTTTTCAGTCAATTTACTTCAATGTTGGATGTTTTGGGTAGTGAGCTTGAAAAAAATAAGATAAAATATTCTTATCTATCAGGGAAAACAAAAAACAGAAAAGAATTAGTCACTGAATTTAACGAAGACCCTGAAATAAGTGTGTTTCTAATAAGCCTCAAAGCAGGTGGAACTGGTCTGAATTTAACTTCAGCTGACAATGTCATCATCTTTGATCCATGGTGGAACTTGAGTGTTGAAAATCAAGCCATTGATCGAGCTCATAGAATTGGTCAAAAGAATTCAGTGAATGTGCATCGTCTGATTACCAAAGGAACAATAGAGGAGAAAATCGTCAAACTTCAGGAAAAGAAGCAATTCCTCTTCGACAATATGGTAGGGGAAACCAATGACCTATTCAAAAAACTAACCTGGGAAGATGTGAAGGAAATATTTGAATAGAAAAATTAGAAAGATTAATAGCTGCCATAAAAAGCAGAAAAACACTCAATGGTTGAGTTTTTTGCTTTTGGGGTTGACAATAACTATAAGTTGTAGTAAGATAAGTAGTTAAAGTTTTTTGAAAAGGCTAAAAACTGAACGTAGTTCAATTCAATCAATTCCATTACGGAGGAAGAAATCATGTTGAGTCCTGATAAAATTAGTCGGGTTGTGAATAAAGCGAGTGATTGTGGATGGCAAGCGGGCTTTCTGTGTTTGATTGCGGCAGTGTGTTCATCGTCGCTAGGGGCTAATGGTGGCACTTTGGCGACCTATGGCTATATACTTGCTGGCATTTTTTTAGGCCTGTGCATTTTTTTGTTCATAGCTTCGACTGCGGTGAATAGTAAGTTGCGTGATTTCAAGGGGAGGTATGATAGCGTTTGGATTCCCAGTAGCAATCATATTGAAAATCTGTCTGAATTGCTAATGAAAAGTGACGAGGAAATTGAGCAGATTATTAAGAATAATTTGTCTTGGGAGGGGTTGAATATTCCAGTCAAGGAGATTGATGTTGGCGCTGTAAGAGACAGACTGAATGGTGAATTATTGGGATACGGAAAGATTATTCAGGATTTTTCTGAATTTGAGATTTCCTGGGGATATAAGGTGTGTCAAATTTTTGCTATCGGAGTTAATTAAGATTGTTTTTAAGCAGTGATATCTAAATAGATTTATCGCTGCTTTTTTGTTTTTTTATAACACATGATATTGACAAACTATTCCTATTTTGCTATACTCTTAAATTCTATTAATAAAATTGAATTTATGTTTACTAAAATCAAAAAGTGGAAAAAGATTTCATCTGAGAGAGTTTTTGAGAAATATGGAAAATGGATTGACAAGGTTATCTGCGAGTTTCCTGATGGATCTCAAGACGATTTCTATATTCGAGGAGAACGTAGTGGAGCTCTTGTAGTGGCCTTAACTGAAGACAATAAAGTGATTTTAGCTAAGCAATATCGACCTGGTCCAGACGAGATCATAGCCGAGCTTCCAGGTGGTCTGATTGATGAAGGGGAGGAACCTGTTGAAGCTGCTGCAAGGGAGTTATTGGAGGAAACTGGATATCAAGCTGGAAAAGTTGAGTTTACAGCAAAGACCTTGGAGTCTGCATATTCTTCTGAGGAAAGATACTTTTTTGTAGCCACTAACTGTAAAAAAATAGCTAAACCTCAAAATGCAGCAAGAGAAATTGTGGAAGTTGAACTGATGACGCTAGATAAATTTAGAGATCACCTAAGAACAGGTAGAATGTCAGATGTGCATGGAGGTTATCTTGGATTAGATTACTTAGGATTACTATAAATACTCTGAATCAATCTGTCTTACTAGAGTGTTTTTTGGTTGACAAATAAAATAAAATATAGTAACATTAGATGTTCTTTGAAAAGTGTGAATAGATATCATAGGGTATTCATTTTAATTACAAATGTTAGAGGAGGATTTGGTTATGACAATCGCAGAGAAACAGAAATTGCTTAGAAGAGTGAAAAATCTATGTATGAGTTGCCTAATACTGGCAACATTAGTGCAGGTATTTAAAACGACAATCATCAATTCCTATTCGTGGGTGGTTTTATTTGATAATATTCTGATTATAGCGATTTTTAATCTTGTAGTTTTAGTGTTTACAGTAGTAATCCTAAGTGTGCAGTATGCCTATCGATATCTTCCGGAAGCAGAAAAAAAGTTTAACACTATTAATGAGCGTCTAGGAAGATTAATGGTGTTAGATGCGCTCAATGATGATGAGATTTTGGAGACTATTACGCATGAAGCTTCTTGGGAGGGGATTATTATAGCCGCTCGAGATGTTGATATTTCATATATTCGCTCTAGTTTGAATGATGAAATTTCAATTATATCAAAGGAGCTGTCAGAATTTTCTTATCCAAAAGAACCTTGGTCATACAAAGTTTGCGAAAAACTCTTTGGGTGGATGGTATAGGATTTTTTCTAAATCTGAAATAATTGCAACAAATCAAAAGTACGGAGATTCAAGATGTCACCACTAGAAAGAGCTCAAAAGATTGTCGGGCGAGTAAATGGCATAAGGCGTTGCGTGTTAGCTTTTGGAATATTAGTTATTGTCTGCTCGATTATGGTTATGAGATTTAACTACACATTGGCATGTTATGACCTGGCAGTAGGTGGTTTGATAGTTATAAGTTCGCTAATATTAGCACACTTACATGCTATGGCCATGCTCTATGTCACAAGGATGGAATTATGTAATAACTATGATAATCTTCTTCAGAAGGAGATTGATAACTATAGCAGATTAATAGCTATGGAGGATAAAGACTTAATGTTAGAAGTGGAAAGCGCGGATGGTTTTTTTGAAGGGGATGATATTCCAATCATGGGGAAGAATCCTCGCGAGATAAGAAATAGTCTAATAATTATTAATGCGGATAATGTAAAGGCTCAAGCCAACTTGAGTGTGTTGAAGCCTTCTCAACACTATAATTTCTGCGAAAAATATTTTTCATGGGGAATGGCTAAATAGATATTGAAACCCTAATAACCTGAACCAATAAGGAGATTTAAGATGTTATCAGTAGAAAGAACGCAAGAGATTACTGAGAAGATAAGTAAGTACAAGCGCCGTTCATGGATTTATGGTATATTATGCCTAATCGATACTCTATTCGTCTTTAAGTTTGCTCATATCCTTACTACAATTATTCTAGCTTTTGGAGGCATGGCTGTTACGATATTGATATTTGGATTATTTACACATTCTATGGCGAATATGATTGTGAGTAAAATGGAACTAAATATTGCCAACATGAAATCTTCTCGAGAAGAGGATGTTTCACAAGAAGACTAAGCGGGTAAATGAAAAAATCAAATAACATAGTGATAGTGATTCAAATGAATTACTATCATTTTTTATTGACAAATAACTTTATTTATGATAATATACTATGTTAGGAGAAGTAGTTTAATAAATTAATATTTTTTGAAGAAGGGCAATATTGTCTACACAAAACGCAAATCCAAAATGGAGGAAATGCAAAATGGTAAAAACGATTGACATGGTATTAAGTAAGAGGAATCGAAGAATAAAGAAAATTGCCGACCTCAGTGTTCCCATTGAAGAAAAGTTGATTGAAGATATGCTTAATGGAATATTAATGGGCATTGAACATCGGAGTATCTGGATGGCTAAGGAGGGATCGGACTGCTTGTCCATTATTCGTCAGCTAAAAAAACGACGAGCATTAATTTCTCTGGAATATGTCCGACAAGGTGCCAAGGAGGAGCACCCTGATCAGAAGAATATTATTCCTGGTCCAATGAAGTTCGGAGAGATAACTGGATTTAAGGGGAATAGGAAATCGTTTGCTTTTTCTGTTACAATCCAAGACCACACCATCGCAGAAGACGGCAAAAAGGGGCAGGAAATTGGTGCGCCTCGAACGCTCCGAATTATGGATGATGATGGTCGGATACGACCATTGGAAATAACCGTGAAATCCTTTGGAAAAGAAGGATATTTCATTGGAGAGGGTGAGCAAATGCTCAAATTCAAGAAAGCTGTTTGTTATCAGAGATGTCAGTCTTCGTTTGGTGCGCCACATCTTGGTCTAAAGATAATGGAAGCACGGCTGGTTAAGGATCAAAAGAAAGCTGCTTTTTGTTATGAAAAGAAGAAAACAACCGCGGAGAATATGAATGAAATCAGGATTGAAACCCTGAAGACCAAGTTGTATCTCAAGAACTTTTTCACTGGAAAGCATGCAATGCCAGTCATACCTGTTAACGAAATCAGCAACTATTGGTTACCGATGATTCGATATATCATCCGTGCCAATGAATTGGCGTATTTTCTGCACGGAGACGATGTGTGGCTTCCGTGGTGGATGAAAAAGGATGGATATGAAATTGCTTCTGGAAAATATCCCGGAGACAAAAGCAAAAGCTGGTGTCATGTTGATCTGGATGGCGTTGGCAATGCGGTGCTGCGCTGGAGAAAGAAAAAAAGAACCATGAAAGTCTTAGCGGGATGAGCTAAGTAAGCTACAATAAACCAAAGAGTTAAATTCAACTCTTTGGTTTTTTTATTTATATCAACAATCAAACCCATTGACAGATTCACTTTAATCTAGTACTTTGAGTTATACAGTTTTTTAAAAAATATATACCATAAAAAGAAAGAGGAGTAATGATGCATCATGCAAAAACAAAATATTTTTATTAAAAGGATAGTACTGTGGAAAAAAGAATTGAGTATATAGCTGAGCTTATTGCTGCGACTGTTTTGGAGGCGCTTTTTGGTACGTTTATTCTTTACCTACTCTATCCAATGGTTTCTTCAATCATAATGGAGAATATTCCGACAGGAATTTCCTGGGAAGCTATTGGCTTGAATAATAATAGTGCGTTTTTTAAGGACTATATGTATATCGCTGTTTTTGGCATACTGTGCTGTGCATTGTTGTTGAGAAAATTTTTTCAGGATAGAGAATTGATCATTGAAGATGGCGATAGGGAGGACGATGATTCTCCAGCGGGAAATGGATTATTGACTAGTCTAATCCTTGGTGCACTGATGGCATCGATTTTAGCGCCAATAATGCAAATACTTTCTCAACTTAGTCTTTTAAATTTTATAATAGAAATTTTAGTCACTGGAATATGGAATCTGATTTCCCCTATTGTTGAACTGCTTGGTTTTTCGAAAACGGCAGAAGAGGTTTGGATTTGGTATTGTGCAAATGATTTAAAGTTTTTGTTTTGGTCAATTTACATTTCCATAGTTGCAAGCGCGCTAGGGATTCCAAGTGTCAGAACTATTTTCTCAAACATAACAGGACGAAACAAAAAAGAAGAATAATTTCTCAAACGGCAAAGTATAATACTGAGCCGTTTTTTGATTGACTAAAAATCCGTTCTGTGCTAATATAGCTTGAAGTACTTTTAAAAAAAATAAGCTAAAGATAGAAAAGGGGAGTGAGAGATGAATATCAAAAATATCTTAAATGCAATTTTTATTGCCTTTGGTTTTGTGTTGTGGCCGATTGCTGGAATTAGCACAGGTGTTAGCGGCGGACTATTAAGTACGCTCGTGATGATACCAACCGCAATTACTGTTGCTGCTCTAACATTTAGGCGACCAACTGACATTTCAAATTTAAGTATCAATGTGGTGCTAATATTAATTGGGTTAGGAATACTAAACGGTGTGGCCGCTTATATTTATGCTGATAAACTTGCAACTAAAGCTGTGCCAATAGCAATCTTCATTGTGACGGTCTCAGTCTTAATGGTTGTGATGACGCCAATCTTGGATTGGCTCATCAACAGAACCATTCCTAACTTTGATCGTATTATGGGTTTTACGTTCGCAGCTGCTGCGATATATTTTCTAAGTAAGTAAATCTATTGCTTACTAATTTAACTAAAAGGAGAAAAGGTAATGACGAAAAAGCAAGATCAATATCCTGAAACCGAAATGGATTACTGGAGAAACATCGATGGTTTGGGTGGGGCCATTTGGCAAATAAAGCACTCTGTTTATCATGGTCGAATTACAGCTGATGATGCGCTTGTGAAAGGATGCGCTGATATGCAAAAAAAAATAGAGCAATTAGTCACAGAACTATTTGAGTTATTTGGCGTAATTCATCCAAAAGATCAACCCAAAATTCCATCTGACAAAGCGCTTCCAAAAGCTCCCGTAGGGATGATATGGTACCGGGATTGGTATTATAAAATGAAAAATGAATTCCATCAAGAAGAATATGAAAAAATAATCTGCTCGGCATGCCCACTTTCAATAGGAATAGGGGAATTCATTTCTTCGGATAGTGTACCGTGTAGTATTTTTTTTGGAAGATGCTACCATCTTAAGCGACCCGATGAATGTGCTATGACCAAAAGAGGTGGCGGTAAATGGAATAGAGAATATCTCTTCGATAAAATACGAGAAAAGGGTGGCGATGAAGCTGTGGAAAAGTTTTGGGACAAGGAAAGGGTGCTTGCATTATTGGACAAGAGGAAATTTATTGGAAAATGTTCCAATCCAAATTGTGAGCTAAGTAGAAGAGTGTTTGCGGTTGAAATCAGAGGACACATTCAGGAAGGTGCATTTAATAATGAGCCTCCAAAATGTTATAAATGCGAAAGTCCCATCGACGGCAAAGAAAAAGAACCTGGTGAAATATAAAGGAGAATTGAATTATGGTTATGCCAAAAAACAGAAAAGCAGTGATGGAGATTTTAGAAACAATCTCCCCGCGCATCATTGGTCAGAGATTGCCGTATAAGGGTAGCGCTCAAAGTACAATGGTAGCATTTGAGATTGATCCCGCAGGAGATGATTTTCCTGGAAGAGAGGTTTTGTCGCCTCTGTGGTCCGTAAAAGTACGTTGTGTTGAAAGTGGAGAAGTCGAACACATCAAGGGACTAAATGACTTTATTACCGAGAATGAGCTGAACGCTATTTTTGGTAGGTATTTAAATACATTGGAGAGTAATCCCTATAGAGTTGATGTCGCTGGATTTAGTCGAGTGGAAGGCAATTTGCCTGCCGCCGTTCGAATCCGTGATAATGATTCCCAGACTAATTTTTGTTTTGATTGGGGAAAGGATCAGGGCGTAGCAGGGGCAATTCACCAACTCTATATGACAGGAGACGATTTTAGTAGTGATTCTTATGCATATAAAAAACTGATTAATCTGATGAGTTTAGTCGAACCAGCCGTATACAGGGGTGGTCCGGATCCGGAATTGCCATTCGAAAGTAAATGGTTATTGGATTACAGAGGTGCATTAGGCGTATGCTCCATTGGTAATCAATATGATTATGCATTTTTTAAAGATGTTCGTACTGACAAATGCATAGAGCTTTACCGTGAAATAGTATTTTCAAAAAAAATCAAGTAAAGTTAATGTAGTACAAAAGGTTAAACTAAAATAGTTTAACCTTTTTTTATTTGATCTCATTGCTAAATAGGTGTTTAATGAGGGTAGTTGTTGAAATAATAAAAACTTAAGATATGGAATTCAAAGTACTAAAACACAACCGCCTACCTGAAAGCGAAAAAATCACTAGTGTCTCAGGGATTATTGTTGATAGTGAAAATAATATTTTAACCATTGAATTAATAAGAAGAGGTTGGGATATTCCTGGTGGGCATGTTGAAGTTGAAGATGAAACCATTGAGCATACTTTGAAAAGGGAGGTTTTCGAAGAAGCCTTCATTGAAATCAAGGACTTAAAAATATCTTCCGTCATCGAATCATACCATTATACAGAAGTGACTTATATGATCATAATGACTGGAGTTGTTGATAAAGTGCATTCTTTTCAGGTAAACAACGAATCCCTCCAAAGAAAATTCATAACCCCAAGCGAACTCCTAGAAAAATTCCAAGGAGACAAAGAGATATTGAAGCAAATAATTAATAGGGCAATATTGTAATAATATCGAACCGCTCTTTCTTTCCACCTCATCAAAATAGAATCAATCAATCGCTCCTATCTATCCCAAAAAAATCCACAACTCAAATAAAAAAAACATGAACCCATCATGTTTTTTTATTATCTACAAACAAAAAACACCCAATCAAAATAAAAACTACCGTCGCCCATCATCCTAAACTGAACCTGCCACACCCGCTTCTTTACTGGGTTTCAGGATCCTTATCAAATACCAGTAATTTACTGTCAAGACTAGAGTTTGTTTCTTGAGAGGAGTATAATGAAAGAAAGTGTTTATTAATAGTTAGTCTCGATATGTTTAATGAAGAAGAAATAAAAAAAGCAATAAGATATGTTAAGTATGATATCATTGATGATTTTTGGCCAGACATCTTAGAATATAAGGATTTATTGGATTGTGATTTTTCTGAAATTAATTTTGATGAGTATGCGCCAAATGACACTTTTTTCTTGGATGTTCCTAAGCTAAATCTTATTTTAAGGCCAGCTCAGTATGTCGATTTTTGGGATAGAGTTTATTATCAGCTCATAGTGAATAGATTTGCTAAAAACATTGATAGTAAATTATCTCCATGTGGGTCTAGTTTTGGATACAGAACTTCAAAAAGTGATAGTAAATTTGTAGTCAACGGAGTTAATTCCTGGAAGAATTGGCAGGAAAAAACAAAACAAAATTTTAAAAGGAATTCACATGGATTACTGTTGAAGACTGATATAAATGCTTTTTTTGAACATATTGAAATTGAACATCTCATTAAGGTTCTATGTAGTTTAAACATTGAATCAAAAGAAGTTTCTAAATTGCGAGAATTGCTTCATTATTGGAGTGAATCAGGAATGGGCATTCCTCAAAATAATGACTGCTCTTCTTTTTTAGCTAATGTCTATCTTAGCGATGTGGATAAGGCTATGATTGCGACTGGTTATAAGTATTATAGATTCATGGATGATATTCGTGTATTTTGCGATAATGAGCTGGAAACTCAAGAGGCGATTAAAAAACTTACAGAGCTTTTGCGACCATTAAATTTACATTTAAATGGAGGTAAAACCGAAGTGGTTGATTTCAAAGGATATTTAAACGAGGTTAATTCTGGCGATTTGGAAAATCATGTTTTGGAGTATTCAATTAATTCTGATATCGATAAATACTGTAGTGAGATAGAGGATGATTTAATAGATTTATGGAGGGATGCAATATCTGTTAATGAAATTAATAATAGAAAGTTCAAGTATTGTATAAATAGGTTCAGGAGGATTAAGTCCAGTTTTCCTATTGAGGACATATTAAAGCACGACTTGTATAGCCCAGCATTTACCATGGAGATATGTAATTTTTTAAGTTCTTTTGCTGATCGGAAGGATGTTCAAAATAAGGTGGTTGAAGTTTTAAATAAAACTCCATATGAATTCCAGTCTATTTTCTTACTTCGTATTTTAAGTAAGGCTAAAAAAACCTTTTTCAATATTGATGAAATTGATTGGGATCGATTGCTGCGATTTAATAATTTTATGATTACTGGATACCATTTTGTATTAATTGGGAGGTTTGGTACGGATGGTCAAAAAATAAATATGCAAAAGTTGTTTAGGCGAGAATATGTTGATAATAATAAGATAGCTAGATATTACATTATTGCACTAGAAAGTTTCCATGACAGGAAAGCTACTATGAACAAATTAGTACAAAAGAAGCATTTTTTAAAAAAAACTAAAGATTATTTATTGAAAGATAAAAAAAGTTAGATATCTTTTTTAATTTCAGGATAGCAACAGCCATTGCTGACTTTAAATCTCTCTACTTCTTCTCCAGCAAGGGCGGATTCGGTCGAGATGACAAATGACGATGATTAGTGACGATATATTAAATACCTATTTAAAAGTACATTTAAATAGGTATTTTTTGTGTTTAAGTTAAGTTTGGGAGTAGAATGTAGTCGCTAAGTATTGACTTATTACTGGATTTATGCTAATATTAAAAATCGCAATAAGCGATGGTTGTTTTAATAAAAAAAGTTTAAGGAGTGTTTGAATGGGTGATGGAAAGAGTCTTAATATTGTAAGCGGCGCAGATAACAAAGTTTGCTTCGGTGGCGCAGGTCATCGCAATGGATTTGCTGAAGTAGTATCATCACAAGATGATAATGGCTTGGCAATGATTGTCAATGGGAGTGTTTCCATTGGTGGCGCAAAAGAAATAGTTGTCATTGGTGGTGCTGGTATTATAGGGAAAAGATAAATTTCATTTAAGACAAAAAACTTTATATGCAAGAGGTATTTATGCAGTTTGATAAGTTTAACGCACTTTCTGAAAAACTCTCTTCAGAGAGAAGAGCTTCTGTTAATGAAGTTGATCCTGATACTGTCTACCATATTCGATCTGAATATGGTCAAAGATATGCTCAAACCCCGAAAACTTCAAGAGAAATTGTCTTGGAACTCTGTGATGAGTTTCCTGAGGTAAATGTCCCTGAGGTTTTACGGGAACGAATGAGTCACAGTCGCGAATAGTAAAACCTAATAGCGATATAGTACAAAACTAGGAATTTATAATTAATTCTTAGTTTTTTTTATTTTCATCTTTACTTTAGCCCCTCAAAATAGTATTATACTAAAAGAAATTATTAAAATATTTTAAAGATATGAAACATATTATTGGACATAAGAATCCAGACACAGACACAATCTGTAGTGCAATTGTGTATGAAGATTTTTTGACTCAAAAAGGAGTTGAGGCGAAAGCTTTTGCACTAGGGAGAATTAACAATGAAACAAGATTTGTTTTTGAAAAATATGAAGTAGAAGAGCCAGAGCACATCACAGAGCTTCCGCATGGAACAGAGATTATCCTTTTGGATCATAACGAAGAGTCTCAGAGTGTTAGTAACCTAAAAGACTTGGATATTGTAGAAATCATTGATCATCACAAACTTAAGATTGAAACCGACAAGCCTATTTCAATCTACATTGAGCCAGTTGGGTCATCTTGTACGATTATTGCAAAGAAGTATTTTGAAAGCGGGACTGAAATTTCAAAAACAAATGCAGCTCTTTTGATTGCAGGTATTATCTCAGATACATTGTATTTCCGTTCACCAACTACAACTGATATTGATAGGGAAATAACTGAGAAACTGAATGAAGCGGCAGGAATTGAAGATTTGGAAAAATTCAGCTTAGAGATGTTTAGTGCAAAAAGTGATTTAGGTGATATTTCTGCTGAAGAATTAGTCAGACTCGATTACAAAATGTTTGAATTTGGAGGAGAGAATTACGGTGTTGGCTTAATGGAAACTACTAATAAGGATTATGGCTTAGAAAGAAAAACTGAGATTATTGAAAAAATGAAAGAAATTAAGGAGCAAGATAATCTAAAAGGAGTTTTCTTTTCAATTATTGATATCTTAAATGAAAAGAGCTACACACTTACATCAGGAGAGGAAGAAACTGAATTATTCATAAAACTCTTTGGAGCCCAGGATCAAGACGGAATTCTATTTGCAGATAAGCTAGTTTCGCGAAAAAAACAAATTATCCCAAAATTTGAAGAACATTTCAAAGCTTAATATTTGATTGCATATTTCAAAAAACACTCGTTGATACGGGTGTTTTTTTGTTGACAATGTTTTTTGAGCGTGCTAATTTAGTAAGTTCCTTAAATAGATTGTTGATCCATTAAATTGCAAAAAAGGAGGTAGTGATTATGGAATTCATTTGGATTGGTATTGAGATCATAGTACTGGCCATAGTGAGGTTTGTAATAGATTACTATTACGTATCTGATAACATTAAAGTATGGGAGCTTAAATCGGAAAAGTTGGAAGGTTTTTCGAATTACATTCTAAGTGTGATGGAGAGGGAATTTTATGAGAAGTTTTATGAAGCCATTGATATGCTCCATGGTGAAATTTCCGCATACTTGGATGGAGAAAGAAAATCTAGTTTTGATGATTTGACTAGACAAGGCATTGAAAAGTCAAAAAAAGGTTCTAGTTTACAGGGTTTTCTAGATGAATCAGCATGGCTGCTTTCGTATGTTGGTAATAGATCGGATGCATATAAGGATCTTCCAAATGAAGCTCAGGAAAGTGTAAAAATGATTAAAAAGATTAAACGACTTTTCTTTATCAAAAACAAGGAATTAAAAACTTTTGATGATGAACGCAATAGATTTATTCTTTTCAAAGAATCAATCTCTCTGTTTGATGAAGTGAAGGGAATGACGAATAAGGTGCAGGAATAAATATATTTTTTTGCACAAACACAGTAAACTCGCTGTTACTTATAAAAGTAACAGCGAGTTTTTTTGTTTTTACTCTTTAAAGAGGATATAATAAAGAAAGATTTAATTCTTTTAAAAATATCATATGAATCATTCAGATCATAATCACCATGAGCACCATCAGAGTGACAAGGCTAATCACCCAGGTGTGCATAGCGGGCATATGGCAAGTGATTTTAAAAAGAGATTTTTTGTTTCTCTTGTTTTAACAATCCCAATCCTTTTTCTTTCGCCAATGATTGGAGAATTGTTAGGATTTTCTTTTTCCTTTCTGGGGGATGTCTATCTTCTTTTTATTACTTCTTCGATTATATTTTTCTATGGAGGGAAACCTTTTCTTTTGGGGGCAAAAAAAGAATTTACAGAAAAGATTCCTGGAATGATGACATTAATATCTTTGGCGATTATTGTTTCGTATGCGTATAGTTCAGTGGTTGTTTTCGGATTTGGGGGAAAGATGTTTTTTTGGGAACTTGCCACATTGATTGACGTGATGCTTTTGGGTCACTGGATTGAAATGAGATCAGTGATGGGGGCATCAAGGGCTTTGGAAAAACTTTCTGAGCTTATTCCAGCTGAGTCTAATTTAAAAAAAGGTGAAGATACCGTGAGTGTCAAAACAAGTAAACTTAAGAAGGGTGATATTATTTTGGTGAGACCTGGAGAAAAGATTCCAGTTGATGGGCTAATTATGAAAGGTGAGAGTTCTGTAAATGAGGCTGCTGTTACGGGGGAATCTGTTCCGGTTTTGAAAAAAGAAAAAGACAGAGTTATTGGAGGGTCAATTAATGAGGATGGGTCTTTGGAGGTTAGTGTCGAGAGTAGTCAAAAGGATTTCTATATTTCAAGAGTAGTTGAGTTAGTGAGAAAGGTTCAATCATTGAAGTCAAAAACTCAACACCTAGCAGACAGGGCCGCTTTCTATCTTACTGTGGTGGCTGTTTTTTCTGGAGTAGTGACATTTATTGTGTGGCTAATTATACTTGGTGATGTGGCATTCGCTATAGAGAGAACTGCAACAGTTTTGGTAATTGCTTGTCCGCATGCACTAGGCCTGGCGATTCCGTTGGTGGTTTCTATGTCGACAACTCTTTCAAGTCAAAATGGGTTATTGATTCGTAATCGGGATGCTCTTGAAAATGCTAGAAAAATAACCACAGTGGTTTTTGATAAAACAGGAACGCTGACTGAGGGGAAATTTAAAGTTGAAAAAATTAAAACATTCTATCATGAAGTGAATAGAGATAAGCTACTAGGAATCATTGCTAGTTTGGAGAATAATTCCGAGCATCCAATTGCGAGGGCAATTATAACAGAAGCTAGGGAGAAGAATGTTGAGCTGAGCGAAGTGAGTAATTTTAAGGCCTTGAAAGGTAAAGGCATCGAGGGAAGAGTCGATGGCAGGGATATTGTTGCAGTCAGTGTTGATTATTTGAGAGACTTTTCAGTAGAAATTCCAGATGAACTTGAAAATGAGAGTGGCACAATAACTGCAGTCTTGGAAAAAGAAGAGCGTGAAATGAAGTTACTTGGATACACTATTGTATCCGATCAAATAAGAAATAATTCACATGGTGCGATTGAATCATTGAAAGAGGCGGGAATAAAAACATGGATGCTTTCAGGTGATAATGAAAAAGTTGCTGAGGATGTCTCTCAAAGATTAGGGATGGATGGTTTTTTTGCAAGCGTTCTTCCTCATCAAAAGCAGGAAAAGATTAAGGAGCTTCAAGATAAAGGTGAATATGTGGCGATGGTTGGAGATGGTGTGAATGATGCTCCAGCAATTGCTCAAGCTGACATTGGAATTGCGATTGGTGAAGGCACAGATATCGCATCGGAGACTGCTGATGTAATTTTAGTGAAAAATAATCCCAAAGATGTTTTGAAATTTATTTTTTTTGGAAAAGCGGTTTATTCAAAAATGATTCAAAATTTAGCTTGGGCAACAGGATATAATATTATAGCTATTCCTCTTGCGGCGGGCGTTTTATATCAAAGTGGATTCATACTTTCTCCAGCAATTGGAGCAATTTTAATGTCTCTTAGTACTGTAATAGTGGCAACGAATGCGAGGTCTTTGGTCTTTACAAATAGTAAATAATGGAATAGTATGTATTGATATGCTGAAATTGAGTTGGTGTGTCTATGTTTATTTTTTGAAAAATCTGTAGGGAGAATTAACGATGGCAACTAAAATTGATGTTGAGCTTATAAATGAGGATCCTAAAGTGATTAAGGTTTATCCTATTCACAGTAAAGTATCTAAGTTGGTAGGGTTCAAGTTTAAAAAAAAAGTTCTATTTGTTGGTCACAGGGAGGAGTATGGTGAGTATCTGTATAGCTTGCGGGGTAATGGGGTTCTGTCTCCAATTGCGGATGAAGTAATTCCTTTTCAGGGCGGTACCGTTTTTAAAAGGGATGATGTGAAATTCAAGTACTACAAGGATAGTCCTGAAAAAATATTCATAATTCAGGGTGATAAGGAGGTAGAGCCAGAGTATGTCGATTTTGATATAGTAGAACCCTGAGAGTGTGGCAATGTCCATGAACCTTATGTAGCGAGGTTTAGGTAAATCTCGCTTCTTTTTTTGCAAATAAATATTTTTAAGTTTATACTTAAGTGTAATTGTTGATATTAAATATGATAAAAATTAGATTAGTAATTATAGTTTTAATGGTGTTTTTTATTCCATTTGCAGTTTCTGCGAAGGGGTATGATTTTTATGTGGATGAGTCGGTTTCAGAGAGTGGTGACGGAAGCGAAGATGAACCTTTTAAAACTATCAATGAAGCTGTTGATGAGGCTCAAGGTGAGGGAGGGTCAGTAAGGATTTTCATTGAAAAAGGTGCTTATGCGGAAGTTGTTGTTCTAGATGGTTCGATTAGGCTTTATGGTGAGAGTGAAAGCAAAGTGGTGATTTCTGGAAAGGTTACTATGAAAAATGGATCCCACCTAGAAGATTTAACAGTTGCAAATGTAAAAAATCCAGTCGTTATTGCGAGTGGAGCCAATGTTGAGATTGAAAATTGTACAATAAAAGACTTTAAGGGGATTGGAATTAATCTATTACCAGGAACTGAGAAGGTAACAATTGTTAATTCAAATATAAAAAATGGTAGTGGTAAGGGAATTTACGTTCAAAAAGGAAGCCTGATTTCAATTATTAACAATCAAGTTATTGGAAATAATGAGGAAGGTATTGATATTCGATCAAAAATTAGCGGAGAGATTAGAAGTAATGTCATTAAAGATAATGGGGAAAGTGGAATAGAAGTGATTGCTGGGAATGCTGATTTATATGTTACCCAAAATACAATAAGAGACAATGGTGCAAGTGGAATCGCGGTTCAACATTACCCAAGCCTTTCTGGTGATGGAAATATTAAGGTGACGCAAAACAATATTCATCACAATACTAAATATGGAATCGATTGCAATATTCCTCACGGTGGAATACCTGGGGTAGAATATTGGAAAAGTGTTATTAATATGGAGGGGAATAATATCTACTCTAATAAAATGAATTCCATAAATCCTTATTGTAATATGAAGAATGAGGCTGTAGCAGTGAAGGCGTCTGATGAAAATGTTATTGTTGAAAAGGATGTCGTTATTGCTAGTGTGGATGTCATTGAGGAACAAGCAGTAGTCGTAAGCGAGGTTAGATTGACTCAGGATGAAGAAGAAAAACTGGAGGTAATAAGAGAAAGAGAGCGAAAGCAAGAGGAAGAAAGAGTGCGAAAAATTGAAAAATTAAAATTCAATATTGAGAATCAAAAAATAGTTATTGAAAGTTTTTCTCAGAATATAGAGG
>JBHPHA010000016.1:0-25550 GCA_042569905.1 Patescibacteria group bacterium | reverse complement strand
ATTCTATCATTCCACCATTAATACCAGGAACTGCGCCTTTAATTCCTACTAAATTACTTTTTATACTTATCTTCTAAGTGCTTAATTGAACCCTCACTCAAAACTAAACTCTTATTGTTTAGCATATCCATAACATTCAAACTATCTGCAGGAACAACGTTAACTTTTTCAATATTCCTAGAATACATGAATGCATCTTTCTCATCCTTATCTAGTACCAACAAAGTGCTACCACCCAAAACACCCACCTTATTAAGCGCATTAGCGATATCCTTTGTTTTTACATTTTTTGATTCAATCTTATCGAAAATAACAATACTTTCAGATCTAGCTTTCTCGCTTAAAACAGTCTTTATAGCTATAGTATTAACCTTCTTGTTAATCTTTTTTGTATAATTCCTTTCGTTTGTTGGACCAAAAATAACTCCACCCTTTCTCCAAATAGGATTTTTAACACTACCTGTTCTTGCTCGTCCAGTTCCTTTCTGCTTCCAAGGCTTTCTACCAGAACCAGTTCTTTCGGCACGATTCTTAGTATGAGCATTTGATTGTCTTTGATTAGCCATCAAAGCAACATAAACTTGATGAACAAGATCATTGTTTGATTTCACACCAAAAATATCCTCAGATAGTTTAATATCCTTCAACTCTTCTCCTTTAAAATTATAGACTTTTACCTTTGACATAGTAATATAACAAATAATATCTTCTTATAAATAACGCTTACGCAACAACTAATTCTATCATTCCACCATTAATACCAGGAACTGCGCCTTTAATTCCTACTAAATTCTTCTCCTTATCAACATAGGCAATCTCTACTCCTTTAGTAGTGTGATTATCCCCACCCATTCTTCCTGCCATTTTCTTACCCTTAACTACATGTTGAGGATATGCACTACCAATAGAACCGGGTGCTCTATGATCGTGTCTGTGTCCATGTGAAGCAGGAGATCCATGGAAACCATGTCTCTTCATAACACCTTGAAAACCTTTAGCCTTAGAAACACCAGAAATAGCTGCGATTTCACCTACTTCAAAAATATCGACACCGATTTCACTTCCTAATTCAAAATTAGCTCCTTCACTCTCACTAATTCTAAATTCCTTTCTAAAAACTTTTTTACTAGTTTTCTGAACTTCTACTTGAACAGCACTGTATTCATCTCTTTCAAGTGTTCTAACTAAGGAAACCTTGTTAGGTTCACACTCAAGTAAGGTAACATTAACTGCTCCTTTGTCTTGACTATAAATAGTCGTCATTCCTAATTTTCTACCTAATATAAACTTCATATTTTTTTAAACAAAAAAACTGCTTTTACAAGCCAGCTCTAACATTACATTATTATAATAATGATGATAGGCTAGTTGAGTATCCGCCCAGGGAGGACTTTAACTAGTTCTCAATATTTACATACACCCTACGAATTACTGATTTTGCATTAATACTTGTCGCTAAATAATTATAGCAGAACTATTTATTAATGTAAAATCAGTAACCCGTAGAATATATTACATTTTTATCTCGATGTCAACACCAGCTGGTAAATCCAGGTTAGTTAAATCATCAATTGTCTTTGGTTTTGGATTATTTATGTCAACCAATCTTTTGTGAATCCTCATCTCATACTGATCACGAGCATCCTTATTTACGAAAGTTGATTTATTAACAGTAACTTTATGAATCTCTGTTGGTAACGGCACAGGACCAGAAACTTCCGCTCCAGATCGCATTACTGTTTCAACAATCTTCTTAGCTGACTGATCAATAACCTTACTATCGTAAGCTTTGATTTTAATCCTAATTCTTGATTGTTCTTCTTTCTTAATCATTTTTATAATTCACTCAATAAAAATTTTATTATCTTCTTTTGGAGAGCGAGTAAGACTCGCTCTCTCTATATTTCAAGATTTATTTAATAATCTTTGTTGCAATACCAGCTCCAACAGTTCTTCCACCTTCGCGAATAGCGAATCTCATTCCCTCTTCCATAGCTACGTTAGAAACCAATTTAACTTTCAAGTTTACTGTATCACCAGGCATAACCATTTCAGTTCCTTCTGGAAGTTCAACTTCTCCAGTTACGTCAGTTGTTCTGATATAAAATTGTGGTTTATATCCCTTAAAGAATGGAGTATGTCTTCCACCTTCCTCTTTAGTTAGAACGTAAATTTCACATTCAAACTCACTGTGAGGATTGATTGATCCTGGAATAGCCAATACTTGACCTCTTTCCACATCTTCCTTCTTAGTTCCTCTTAAAAGGATACCTGCGTTATCTCCAGCTTCACCTCTATCAAGTTGCTTATTAAACATCTCAATACCAGTTACAATTGTCTTTTGAGTATCTCTAAGTCCTACGATTTCAACTTCGTCATTAAGATTCAAAATACCTCTTTCAATCCTACCTGTTACCACTGTTCCACGACCTTCAATTGAGAAAATATCTTCAATAGGCATCAACATTGGCTTATCAGTTTCTCTAACTGGATCTGGGATATTAGCATCCAAAGCATCCACTAAGTCTAATATTGGTTTTGCACCCTCGTCTTCAAGTGTAGTAGCTTCAAGAGCTTTAATAGCAGATCCACGAACAACAGCTGCATTATCTCCATCAAACTCATACTTTGTTAGAAGTTCTTTAATTTCTTCCTCAACAAGGTCAACCAATTCTGGGTCATCCACCATATCAATTTTATTGATGAATACTACAATTGCAGGAACACCAACTTGGCGAGCCAATAGAATATGTTCTCTAGTTTGAGGCATAGGACCATCAGTAGCACTTACTACTAAAATAGCACCATCCATTTGAGCTGCACCAGTGATCATATTCTTAATATAATCAGCATGACCTGGACAATCTACATGAGCGTAATGTCTCTTTTCAGATTCATACTCACAATGAGCTGTAGCAATAGTGATTCCACGCTCTTTCTCTTCAGGAGCCTTGTCAATCTCATCAACTGCTCTTTCTTTTGCAAGTCCTTTAAGACTTAAAATATGCAGCATAGCTGCTGTTAATGTAGTTTTACCATGATCAACATGACCAATAGTTCCTACGTTAACATGGGATTTACCTCTTTCAAATTTCTCTGCCATAATAAACTTTATCTTGCGAAAGAAAAACCACTTTCACAAATCATTAAATATTATTTATTTTAATTATACATAAAAACCTATCATAAAACAAAAAATCACGCAACACAAAAACAGATTATTTCTTGTTTACTTTGTACATAATAGCATCTGTGTATTTTTTGTCAACACCTTCATTACTAGTACCTCAGCATTTTCTCCTACTGCCTAATTCTATATTCAATTAAGCTTCCGCTTTTACCAATTTGCTCAATCCTTCCAGCCCCCTCTAATTTATCTAACTGCTCTTTAACCTCTTCCTCTGAAACATCCAATGCATCTGCCAAGTCATCACTCACCACACTATCCTGCATCCCTATTATACTCATAATCCTATCACTCAACCCAGATGCATTAATACCTGTCACCAAACCATTGTCTTCACTTTCAATATTGACCCCATCTTTTTCAGTTAGCAACCTGTCTATTCTTTTATTGACCTCAAAAAACTCATCCTCTATATTGACACCTCCAATCTTATTCTCCAAGTCTCCCACTCTTCTCACTAATTCCTGCTGGATATTTTTTTGCTCAACCTGTAGACTCTCAATCTCTTCATTGATCTTATCCTCTAAATGTATGTCATCCAATTGTAGACCCTTCACCTCTTTAAACTGCTTATCAATTTTCCTAATTAAACTAAGTAAGACAATTATAAGTACCGCCAAAGTTCCCACAGAAAAATACAAAAATAAATCAGAATAATTCATAACAAAAGCATTTAACAATTACATCTCAATTTTATCATATAATGATAAAAAAATGAAAATAAAAAAACATATCATATAAACAAGATGTTTTTAAAGTGTGGGCATACCAAGATTCGAACTTGGGACCTCGTCATTACTCGCCAAGGCGAGCGCGCTCTAACCACTCTCTACCTTTTCCTGTCTTGAGAAATTTTTCAAAACTCAAGGATTCTTTTCTTGTTTTAAATTTCTTTGTAAATAAAAAATTCCATGGACCTCTTTT
Source organism: Patescibacteria group bacterium (assembly GCA_042569905.1). Lineage (GTDB taxonomy): Bacteria > Patescibacteriota > Minisyncoccia > Moranbacterales > UBA9337 > JBHPHA01. The sequence continues at coordinate 21,439 of JBHPHA010000016.1, read as the reverse complement.
ATAGGTAGTCCTATGGAATTTCGATTTTTCTTTTGAAGTGTCATTATGCATATCTAATCTATCATTCAGGTTGCTAGTACTCCCTGTGTATCTTTTACCACTTGAATTTATTATTACATACGCATAATACATGTGGGCATACCAAGATTCGAACTTGGGACCTCGTCATTATCAGTGACGCGCTCTAACCAACTGAGCTATATGCCCTTACTATAGAAATAACTTCACACGACCCAGATGATTTCGTCATTACTCGCCGAGGCGAGCGCGCTCTAACCAACTGAGCTATATGCCCTTACTATAGAAATAACTTCACACGACCCAGATGATTTCGTCATTACTCGCCGAGGCGAGCGCGCTCTAACCAATTGAGTTGAGTGTATTTCATTATAAATCAAAAAAGACTATCGTCTTTCTTGATTCTATTGTGGACCAGACAGGACTCGAACCCGCCACCTTCTCAGTGCAAGTGAGATGCTCTACCAGATGAGCTACTGGCCCATATTTTCAAAACAACAAACCAAAATTAATTATACACCAAATAAATATTTTGTCCAGACCCATGTCCAGAGGGCATTATTCAGCTTTTCTCCTGCGGAGAGGGAGAGATTCGAACTCTCGGTACCAATGAAGGCACAACACCTTAGCAGGGTGCCCCTTTCAACCACTCAGGCACCTCTCCATAAAATTTCCTAAACCTACAAAAGTATCCTATCAAACTTTTCAAAAAATATCAACTACTTAGAAAAAAGAAAAAGCTGCCTCAAACAAAATCACTACAATTTACGCCAAGGCAACTCCCTTACATAGACTACGACACTTTAATAACTTAAGAATAGCTCACAAAAAAATATTATATAAAATCTAGTAATTTCTGTCAATTTAAAATTCTCACATTCTACTCCGCTTTCAAAATTTGATTAATCTTATCGACAATCTCATCTAATTTCCAATCACTCTTAACTAAGTAACTATTAATACCTTTATTAATAACATGACTTACATCTTCAGTAGCATCTAAGTTAGTAAGCATAATAACTGGAACATTTTTACCCCATTCATCCTTTCTTAGCTCATCAAGCATAGAGATACCATCCATCCTAGGCATAACAATATCAAGTAAAATTAAATCTGGCTTCTTATCCAATGCAATACTTAATCCCTCTTCTCCATTTCTTGCCTGAAAAATATTAAAACCTTCGCTACCAAGCTTTTCATCCAAAGCCTCCCTAAGGGCTTTATCATCCTCAATAACCAACACAATATTCCTATCCATACTCATAACTTTTTAAAAAAATAAATTAATATTATTACCCCTTCACACATCAATAGCTACGTCAACCTCTTAACGCCATTCTTCTTCTTCACTCCCTCTACTGGAATAGTAATGTAAAATATAGTCCCCTTACCCTCCTCTGAACTAAACCAAATTTTACCACCGATCTCCTCTATTATCGCTTTTACAATATACAACCCCAAACCAGTACCATCAGTTTCTTTCTCCAAAACATTGTCTGCTCTAAATAATTTTGTAAATATTTTACTCTGCTGACTTACTGGTATTCCATATCCAGTATCTGCGACCACTATCATTATATCATCCTTCCTCCTATTTATACTAATTACAACTTTACCCAATTCAGGGGTATATTTGACGGAATTAGAAATTAAATTCTGAAAAACAATGGTAGTTAATTTTCTATCCAAATTAACAGCACCGATTGTCTCATCATAATCCCTCAGTATACTTATATTCTTTTCATTAATTAATGGCTCCAACTCACCAATTACGGAATCAGAAATATCTATTAAGCTAACCGGCTCGGGATCAATAGAGAAAGTTCCGAGTTCGATTCGCGAAACATTCAGTAGCGCACCAACCAATTCTATCATTCTCTGATTACCTTTATATATCTCGTCCATATAGGCCCGTTGCTTCTTAGTGAGCTTTCCTGCATCTTCATCCAAAAGCATCTCAGCATACCAATTAATCGCAGAAAGAGGAGTTCTTAATTGATGAGATGCTAACGAGACAAATTCAGTCTTAGCTCTATCAATTTGCTTCTCTTTTGTAATATCCCTTTCAATTGCAACAAAAAATATAATCTCTCCACTATTATTTGTTATAGGAGAAATACTAACGCTAACATCATACTCTTCTCCACCCCTCCTCTTATTTGTCATTTCTCCAACAAAAACACCTTTCTCCGTTCTTAAGGTATTCCACATATCCGCATAAAAATCTGCCTCCATCATCCCTCCCCAATTTTCCTTGGTTCCAGCTTTTTGACCCAAAATATTTTCAGCATCGAAACCAGTAATCCTCTCTGTAGACTGATTAGCGTATAAAATAACTCCGTCAATATCGGTTATTATAATATGGTCAGAGGCATTATCCACTGCTAATTTAAATCTTTTTAAATCATGCGCAAGATTTTCACTCTTTATTTTCTCTTTTTCTACATCTTCTAATATATTCAAAATAGCCTTTTGCTGCCTCTCTAATCTATCCCTCTTCTTCCTGATATCCAAAGTTTGCACATCGACTTTCTCTTCAATAGCGCCCTTAAATTTATAAATAATCTCATTCATATCATCAAACTTCCTAGAAAGTCTGCTTATCTCATTATCACCAGTCATTCCAACTTTATACTCCAAATTTCCACCTGCAACAATTTCAACCCCTTTCTCTAGTTCCTCAATAGGATTAGTAATTTTTTTAGCAATCCAATTAATAATAAAATATGAAACTACTAGTGCACTAACCCCTATAAATGTAATAAATCTCAATATCTGATGCACTGAACTGAAAATTTCATCCTGTTCTACTTCAGACACAAAGCACCACTCCAATTCTGAGCTATAAAAATGAGTACCAATAATACCCTCTCCTCTAAATGAAGTATCACCTACATCACCAAAACAACTCATTGTTAAGCCTGTTTCCACTTTTTTTCCTAGATAGTCAAGTTGATCTTCCTCATACGGAGTCACTAATCGATATTCGCTATCAATAATAAAAGACTTACTTGTTTCTCTTGACTCACTTAACTCACTCAACCCTAGTAAGATATTATCTATTTCGCTTTTATCCACCAACGCTACCAAAACTCCAACGACTTCCTCACCTTCTCCATAAATATCATAATGAATAGGAGTAGCAATAGGAATAACAACACGAGAATCAACTACATCACCGTAGTGATCTGAATCGACAAAAAGACCCCTCATTCCTTCTGAAAAATAATGATCATTGGATTTATCTAGTCCAATATTCTCCTTATTACTTGATAGAGAAACTTTTCCATACTTGTCTAAAACAAATAATTCCACAAAATCTTCTTGCTTGAAAATATCAATAACATCATAATAATGATCCAATTTATCGTCTCTAACCTCCCCATGAACCTCAAAAATACCGTAGTCCTCTAAAAGTTTGTCAGAAAAATGATGATCCTTGGCTAATATCTCTAATTGCTCACTCTTATCACCTAAAAATCCAATTACCTGACCAACCCCAGATTCAGTAGCTACCTTAAACCTATCTATCAACTCATCTTCCAATCTACTATGAAAAAAAAGATACACGCTAGCACCTAAAATAATAATCAGACTAGCTATGAAGATACTAACAGGTATCATGATTCTGAATTTTATCTTACTAAAATATGTCCCCACCTTAAACATAAAATCATACTTGAAAACATCATACACGATTAAACCAGTCATCAATAAAACTGCCAAAAAAACAAATGGTTTTACTGAAAATCCTGCTACTGGAAAAATGACGTCCAAAAGCAACATTCCTATCAAAAAAGCACCTAGAGCAATAAAAAATATACGGATTTGTTTTTTTTCAACTCTGTCTTCAATGGCAATATATTTCTTTATCCACAAAGCTACATTAAAAACGGCCATCCCAAAAATGCAGATACCAAATAAATAAAATAATAATCCTGCACCATATGAAAAACCCCATACTCCACTGAAAACACCGCTTACATTTAAATTTAGAAACGCAAGTAAACTTATAAACACAATTGATGGAAGATATACAAAAACCAGCTGTATCTTCTTGCGCGAATTCTTCTCCCTAATAAAGCGCGTTGTGAAATGTGTCAGAAAAGAAACCACCAAAATAACAATAACTGCCCTTATTTCACCCAAAAAAACTGCAGGGTCAACAAAATAACCCGAGATAACTAAGAATTCAAAAGCAACTAATACAAGAAGAGATCCAAGAAAAAGGAATAAGCTCAAGGCAAAACCCCTCTTTGATAATTTAATTATCACACTTATTGCCAATGCGCTACACAATACAAAGGCAATAAGTGATAAAAACACTAAAAAATTCATTAATTTTATATTGATTTACTCAGATTACCCTTAAACATCTTTATTATCAACATCCTCACCAGATTCATAAATTTCCTCACCCTTTATCTTCTTTTTCAATTCAATCATCTTCATCTCTCGCCCAACCATAAGATCATTCATTCTTTCTAATTCTTCCTTGTTTTCCCTAGCCTCATCCAGTGCCTTTTGTAGTTTAGTCCTGTTTTCTTCAGAGGTCTTAATATTCTCATCAGAGAGCTCTTTTAGTCTCTTTAACTCCTTATTTTGAGATACTAACTGCTCCTTTTGCTTTGTTATATTCTTAGTTTGCTCCTCTACTCTTATTTCCACCTCTTTTTTGGATTGTCGCATAGCCTCAACCATATCATTATACGCATCACCAAGTTCACCAAGCTCATCATTTCTTCTAACTGCAATTTTATGATCCAAATCACCATCTTCGATTTTTTTTATATCTCTTTGCAATTCCTCCACTGGTCTACCAATTACGCCTCCTACAAGTCTAGCCACTACCAATGCAATTACTATTGTAACCGCTATAACAATAAGTGAAATTATCCATAACCTATTTGAACTCACAAAAGCCTCTTTTGACCCCAATTCAACTAAAAGACACCAGTTAACCGATGGAACATGCCTATGCGTACCAATAACTTCGATACCTCGATAGCTAGAAAATGTACCCAGAATACTACGCTCATGCTCATCACTAGTTTCAGCCATAACTTCATCACCGCTAAAGCAAGTATGAGTGCCATTGGAAGTATTGATTCGCTCCTTCAAAACAACATCATCCTTAAATCTTGATTCTGTTATTATATATCCATCATTATTAATAATATAAGTCTCTCCTGTTTCTCCTAGCCCTGAATTATCCGCAACAATAGCATTAAGCTCTTCTGTATTAAATTTCTTCACCAAAACTCCAAAAAAATTATTATTATCTGGCCTATAAAAAGGAATTGCGATATTCATAGAAACTTCATCACCATCTTTGTGAACATTCTCTATATATACCTCACCTCTAGTCTCAAGAGATTTTATGTCATTAAAATACTTCTCACCAGACCTATCTAATCCGATAAAATCGTCACTTGAAGACATAACAACAACACCTTGATCATTCAAAATAAAAACTTCATTAGACGCATCTCTCCTGATCGCCCTTAGTGCTGCTTGAGTATGATCAAACAAATTAACACCTTCAGTTAGTGGCTCCCATAGATTTTCAACATCATCATTCTGTTGTCTCCAATATTCCATAGAATAATCAACAATATGATGATTATCTGCTAATGCAATAATCTCACTTTCCCTCTCAATTATGAAATTATTCACATGATTAGCTCTAGAAGCAGCAGTTGCCTTTATCTGCTCAACAATTGCACCCTTCAATGCACTGCTTGAAAAAAAAGCTACAGCACCAATACTAACAACAGAAATCGCAACCGCAGAAATTAGGAAGGTCAAAAACAACCTAGTCCTAATTTTCATTTTTATTTTCATTTTTTTGTTTTTAATATTTATTTAAAAAAATATTTCTATATAAACGAGATTCCTACCTAGTAACACCAATAGCACTACCGCCTTCAGCATCAGGAGCATCTACCGTTATTCTTCCATTACTAGATTTCTCTATTTCATACCCCGCCCCATTAGTTGATGACCCCGTTGGGTCTTCGGGCATGGAAACGATATATTCCTCACTGGCTGTTAGAACAGAAAGATCGATTAATCCTGAACAGCTTCCACCCGTAACACATATTTCCGTTGGGGTTGTTGTAATTGAAGCTGGCACTGAACCATTATTATCGATAGCATATTGATACACAGCATTCAGAATGGTATTTACATCAGATCTTCTCTGTGCGTCTCTAGCTGATGCCAATTGTTTACTTGGATTAATCGCCACAATAACAATTCCAGCTAGAATTGCAATAATTGCTACTACTAATAAAATTTCCAATAATGTAAATCCTTTCTCTGTTTTCATATTTCTATTTCTTTTTTTATTAATAAACATATCCATCGTTTCTTGGCAGGAGGTTAGTGACCCATAACCATTCTTAAATTATACCACAATTTTGCCATACTTGCATAAAAATATCATTCTTCTACAAATCACTAACCTCCTGCCAAGAAACGATATTAATCGATGGAGAAATAGCATCAATTGACACTTCCACCTTTCTAGTAATTGTTCCAACCGTACTCACCGCTGTAATATCCCTAAAACCTCCACCACCGCTTGTAACGGTGTATGTACACTCTCCTTGACCAATAGTAAGAGTCTCAGATCCTGTAAACGGTACGTCATCTTGAATTTGCTGCACAGCCTCTTCCGTGCAAGCATTAGCTAATCCTTTTGCTTGATTAGCCTGCTCCAATGCAAAACTAGTTCTTGCTGAACCAATACTCAAAAGAATCAGCGATGTTGTAATCACAACACCCACTGATCCGATTATCAAAATACTGAGCAGTGTAATGTAGCCCTCTGCTCTAGATTTTTTTAATTTAAAATTTAAAATTTTCATTTAATTATTCAATAAATATTTCGCTACTCTTAGTATTTATTATTATTGATTTTATTTTTTCGCATTAAATTATAAGACTACTGCCTTAAACTAGCTGTTCCGTAAAATGTTTTTGAGTAATCATATTCATTTCTTCCTTCTGGATTATTATGGGTTATCGTAAATTGAATACGCACAACGCCAGGAGTATCTGTACGAGATAAATTATAGAAACTCAACCCGCTGACCGTAACTCTGGAATTTGTAATATCAATCGCTGAACCTACGCCCTCCGTAATCCTAAAAACACCTGAAGAAACATCAAAAATAGTTGGGTCATCTCCAACATTAACCACATCCATTGAAATTGTACCAGAACTAACTCCCTGAGCAGGTGAATTAATCCCTTCTGAGTTCCTGATTACTTGCTTTACCAGTTGCATTATTTGAACCCCTTGTTGTTCCACATCAATAACTGCTTGATTCTTAACATTCGACTCCACAGTCATCATCGCAAAAGCAACCAAAGAAAACATCATCGCACTTGCAATGGATACATAAAGTAACAATTCCACTAAAGTAAATCCTTTTTTAGTTTTTATATTCTTTAAATCTATCTTTTTCATAATAAATATTCTAAATCACTAAGGTGCGCAACAACAAGTGTCTGCGCTAGGTCCCCCAATACAATAAGTATCCCCTCCGGATTCATAAGTCTCTTCATTTACAGTACAAGCGGCTGCACCTTGGCGACAAGTTCCGTCACTATAACCATTATTCTGACAATACGCGGAACAAGTCGAGGAAGGCACGCAACAACAAGTATCCATACTAGCACCTCCAACACAATCATCATCCCCACCAGATTCATAAATTTCGCTATTACCAGCACACTGAACGGTATTTTCACGACAAATTCCATCTGCATATCCATTATCCTGACAATAAGGAGCACAGGAAGGATTATCTTTAACATTGTTCAGATTATGAAAATATGTTAACGCAGAAACAGTTCCTGCTCTCTGTTCATTTTGCTGCCAAACTACTGTTGAAGTCACTGTTCTTCTATTATCTCCACCAGAAGAAATATCAATTTCCCTAGTAAATCCATCAGTAACATCTGCAGAACTAGTAAGTCTCCATTTATCATCAGTTATAGCCAAGCCATAAGTCCCCTCAGCAAGTAATGAGAAATCAAAATCTCTAATATTTCTAACCGCCTCCAATCCCTCTTCTGCCAGCAACACAGCCTTGCTCCTTTCTCCTGCAATAAAAGAACCTTCTCTACCATAAATCAAAGCACCTACTAATGCTGAAAAGATTAGAATTAAAATTGATATTGTAAGTAAAATTTCTATTAAACTAAAGCCTTTTTTAAATTTTTCCATATGCATCATAAATAAAATCTTATATCCAAAACTAATCCATTAATTTCCCAACTAATACTCGATCATCCCCTTTTCATTTATCGTCAGGCCTCTGGGATCACCCATAACTGCTGTTAGTGTAATCGAACCCGTCACGCCTGGCTCACCATAAAACTTATTAAAAACAATCTCACTAATTCCAGAAGTTACAATGCTACCCGAAATATCGAAAGCTTCATCAAAATTAGCATCCCTTGATTCATAAGTAGCACCTCTAAAAATCGTAACGCTACCATTCCTAATGTCCACACCCCACGAAATATCTCCATCAACTGCCTGTGACAACACCTGCGCCCTTCTCAGTGAGTGAGCGATGATATTTATTGCTGTGTTAAGATCATTTTTAACTTGAAATGAATTTAAAATTGGAGCGGAAAAACCAGCCAAAATTGCAACGACAGCTACAACCAAAAGGACTTCTATCAAAGTAAATCCCTTATTTTTTCTATGTTTTAAAAAAGAAAAATTATTACTCATTAATTAATTCAACATAACTACTTATTACCCAACCAGTGATTCTTTCTTCATCATCAGAAAGTATAATATAATACCAGTTATTATCTTCTTCGATAAAATCATACTCTTCTCCAGGCTCAACCCTGCCCACAACATCTCCCTGAACAGAGCTATTACTCCTCACATTCAGATACCCTGTTTCAGTTTCACTTATTACTAATCTACCCAAAACATCACTCACAACCTCATCGACTTGCTGTTCAACAATCTCGTCGGATGGCTCAATCTCAATCACACCCTCCTCAATACTGACTTCCACAGGAGGACCTGAAGAATTCTGAGGAGATACGCCACTCGACTGATTCAATCCACCAATTAAGCTATATATTGGGAGGATTACAGCTAGTGAGACAAAAACAACACCTACCCACACGATAACAAGAAGTATTGGTTCTATAAGAATGGATAGATTTTTTGTAGTAGTGTCCATTTTTGAATCATAGTTCTCACCAACCCTAATCAGCGTATCAGCTAATCGCCCAGATTTCTCTCCGGTAACTATCATTTGCTGAATAGGCTGCGGCATTAACTTTTCAATCTTAGGATATTCACCAAAAACTTCTTCAAATGACTGACCTTCTTCAATTTTATCTCTTAAGTGCTTGTAAAAATTTTGGTATGCATGAGAACTAGTTATTTCAGAAAGTGATTGAATTGCTTCCACAGCTGGCAATCCAGCATTAATTAGTGTTCCCAAAATAAAACCTGCCCTTGCTAGTTCAATCTCTTGCACGATACCTCTCACAAAAGGAATGGAGAATAGGATATATTGCCCTATCATTTTTGTTTTCTTAAAGAAGAACACAAAAAACAATATTACAGTCATAAGGACTATTATCGATGGAATAAAAATCGCTCCATACTCGCCCAAAAAATTACCTATACCTATCAATATCTTCGTAATTAGTGGTAACTCTAATCTCAGTTGAGAAAAAACTGTTGCTAATCGAGGTAAAATAAACCAAGCAATTCCAACACCGACAACTACACTTAGTGCAAAAACCAGCATCGGATACATCATTGCAGACCTTAATTTGGATTTAAATATTCTTTCCTTTTGATGATTTGAGGATATAATATCCAGATTTTCACTTAATCTACCAGATTTTTCACCTGTCTTTATTAAAGAAATTGCATAATCAGAAAATAATCTAGAATTATCCAACGCAATCCATAAAGAAATACCATTGTTTACCTCTTTTTTTATGTTTAGAATAATTTTCTTAGTATTATTACTCTTTATTCCACCCACAATTGATTCTAAAGCCTCTATAATACTCATACCAGAAGCAACTAGCATAGATAAATTCTCAACGAGATAATATTTCTCCTTATCAGTAACAAAAGAACTAAATAATTTTTCACTCAAATTATCCTTTTTTTTCTTATTTTCTTTTTTATTTTTACCTAACATAAAATTAAATCTCACACCAAAAGCTATTACTCTGGAGGAACTGACACGCGCAATACTTCTTCTAGTGAAGTTATACCTCTTTTCACTTTATCTATTCCATCCTCAAACAAGCTCAATGATCCATCTTTTTTTGCTATCTTCCATATTTCATTAGTTGAAGGATTCTTTAAAATCAACTCTTGCATCTTATCCGAGACATTAATAATCTCAAATAAAGCAGTTCTGCCCTTATATCCAGAATTGCCGCAAGCGCTACAACCCTTAGCTTTGTACAACGTGACTTTGGTTCCAGAAAAATATTTTTTAGCACCTGGAATAATCTTATTCATATCCTTCATAGAATACGAACTACTAAACCTACAATTCTCACAAAGCTTTCTCACCAGTCTCTGCGCAACGATAACCTCCAATGTTGACGCCAGTAAGAATGGTTCAACGCCCATATCTAAAAATCTTGGAATTGATGTTGCTGCATCATTGGCGTGAAAAGTCGACAACAACAAATGACCTGTAAGGGCTGCATTGACAGCAATTTCTGCAGTCTCTTCATCCCTAATCTCTCCCACTAATATAACATCAGGATCTTGACGAATAATAGATCTTAGTCCCTTGGAAAAAGTAAGATTTGTTTGTGGATTAACCTGTATTTGATTAACTCCTTGAATTTTATACTCAACAGGATCCTCAATAGTTGTTACATTAACATCCGTACTATTAATCATTTTAAGAATCGCATATAAACTAGTTGTCTTACCAGAACCAGTTGGACCCGTCACAAGTATCATTCCAAACGGCTTTCTTGCAGATTGCTGTATTATCTTTTGATTAGCTTCCGATAATCCTAAGTCAAAAAGAGTGAAACTTTTCATATACTGAGAAAGTAACCTAATTGTTACCTTCTCCCCATCTAGAGTTGGTGCAATAGAAACACGCATATCAACAGATACACCCATATATTTCTCCTCGTCACTTTTTTTCAAGTATCTTATCGCACCATCCTGCGCAGAAAAATGTTCATCTATTCGAAGATGAGACAAAACCTTAATCCTATTTAAAATATTTTCATAAAAATCATTAGAAATCCTACCAACTTCTCTCAAAACACCATCGATCCTGAAACGAATGACCACCTCATCCTCCTGTGGCTCAAGATGAATATCTGATGCTTGATATATAATCGCATCATCAAATATCTCATTAATAATATCAGGTATCACCTTGGAGCTATCTTTTGCAATTCTTTCAAAACGAACCTCCAATGGCTCTTTGTAATAAACTAAAACCTCATCAATATCCTCTGTTAAAGAATATGAAATTGTTATCTTCTTATCAGAAAAAACCATCTTCAAAACACCTACCAAATCTCTCTGGTCAGGCTTATCAGTTGCTACAATAACAGTGTCTTCTTCTTCCTTAAAAAGAACCACTCTTTTTTTCCTAGCAATTTCTTCAGGAATCTTAGAAACCTGAGTATAATTAGGATAATTAGAATTTAGGTCAGCATAAATAACACCAAAATGCTCAGCCATAGCTTGACCTAATAGGTCCTTGGTTATTATCCCTGATGACAGAAGATATTCCTCCGCTGAAAGATTTTGTTTTTCAGCAAATTCCTCAGCCTGAACAAAATCCCTCTCGGTAATATAATTACCTCGAATTAATATATCCCTTATTTGACCCTCTTTCATACTCAAACAATTTTTATTTTTGTATTATAAAACACTCCTACTTATTTTCAATGACATTTCTAACACGTTCAACAATTTCAGAGATTGAAATATCTGATTTGATGAAATAATCAACTGCACCCAAATCTTTAACCTTCTCGATATCCTCCTCTTGACTGAGATTAGATGCAACAATAACTGGTGTGTCAATTTTATTTAATTTTAATTTTTCTAAAAATTCAAAACCACTCATCCTTGGCATAACCAAATCAAGAATGATTAAATCAAATTTCTCCTCTTTCAGAATCTCTAGTGCCTCCTCACCATTAAATACAGCCTTCGCGAAAAAACCAGAACCTCCCAATTTCAATTCCAAGGCCTTGGCCATTGGACGCTCATCCTCCACTATTAGAATTTTTTTAAAGCTTTCAGACATACGCTTCTCATTAATTAAATTATTATAAAACCTTTTTTATTATACCATAATTGACATATATTCCAAATAAAAAAACACTTCCGTATAAAAAGTGTTTTTGGATAAAATATTTAACCGTTCTGCTAATTAACTTATTCTACCATCACCTCCATAACCAAAAATTCTTACCAACAGTGTTGTTTTAAATTCATGAAACTCCTCTATCTTCAACAAGTAACAAGAAGCTATAAAGGCTGCAACACCGACAGCTCCAGAGAAGATAAGTTGAGTTAAAACTTCCACAAAGGTATTAAGAGTAATGAAATTACTTAACGTATGTCTCGTTAAATATATCATCACACCTGCAAAAATAGATCCCGCAACAATCCTAGAAACAGAGGAAATCATTTTCCTATCATCCATTGATTTGAAATTTCTTCTCAAGAAATAAAATAGCAAAAACATATTCACAATACTTGTTAATGAAAAAGCAATCGCTAGTCCTACAATCTCAAATCTGCCTATCAGTAAAATAATTGAAATAATATTCACAAACTCACTAAAAAGGGCGATGTAAAATGGTGTTTTCGTGTTTTCAAGAGCATAAAATGATCTCGCCAATAAAGGAATCATGCTTTGAGCGAACAAACTTATTGACAGAAACCCCAAAACCCAAAGTGTTGCCTCCGTATCTTCCCAATCAAATTTTCCGGCTCCAAATATAATCCTAACAATCTCTGCGCGAAGCATAAATAGAAAAACACTTGAGGGAATTACGAAAAACAATATTCTTCGAGCAGTTCTAGAGAAAACGTAAATAAATTTCTCATTATCGTTTTTAGCCACAGAAGCACTAAGCATCGGAAATGCAGCTACAGCAAAAGATATCCCGAACAACCCCAGAGGAACACTTTGAATATTATTCGCAAAATTAAACACTGCTAGGCTACCTGATGCCAACATAGAAGCAAAAACAGTAATCACTAAAAGATTAATTTGATTCACACCAACAGCTAGACTCCTAGGTATCATAAGCTTGAAAACCTTCTTCAAATTCTTGTCACTTTTTATTTTCCTAAAATCAAATGCAAAAGAAAAACCTGATCGCTTTACAGCTGGATACTGCACTGCCATATGAAGAACAGCTCCTAAAATAACACCCCAAGCTAAACCAATTGCACCCCACCTATCAACAAAAAATACAGCTCCGATAATAATACCTACATTATATAATATAGGAGCAATCGCATAAATAAAAAATCTCTTAAACGAGGTTAGAATCCCTCCGAAAATAGCACTAATACCTAAGAAAACAGGACTTAGAAACATTATTCTAGTGAATCCAACAACATCCTCGAGTTTCTCTTCAGAAAATCCAGGCGTAACAATTTTCATAATCTGAGGAGCAAAGATAGCTAAAACAATAGATATACACACTATTGTCAACACCTGGAAAAACATCAAACCAGAAGCTAATCTCCAGGCTTCTTTTTTCTTTTCTTTCGTAATCAATCCAGTGAAAACAGGTATAAATGCCGCGCTCAATGCACCTGCAATCAGTAGATTATAAATCAAATCAGGAACCCTAAATGCAGCATAGTAAACATCCAAAACATCTCCTGCTCCAAACTTTGAAGCAAGTACCCTGTCCCTAAAAAGACCTAGTAATCTACTTATAATACCCGTAACAGAAACTACTAAAGCAGCCCCTGCAATAGAATGAACGGGATTACCCTTAAATAACTTATCTTTTAAAAATTCAATCATAAATATATCAATAACACACTCAATTACTATACTACAAAAAACACAGACAATCAATGAAAACTACCTCTCAATAATACCCCTGGATTTTCGCTTCTTATATACATTAATAAGAATAATGGAGAGTATAGCCAATCCTGAAATAAGCCAACCAGCCCATTTTATGTAATCCCCAATTTCCTTCCACATATATCCATAAAAATAACCCATTGCGACCAAAAAACCACTCCATACAATACCACCTAGGACGGAATATTTAACAAATTTAGTAAATCTCATCCTCACGATTCCCGCTGTAGCGAAGGTTGCCCAACAAAGTCCGGTTGTGGATTTAACAACAAGAATAGTCTTCCCTCCATGGCTCTTAAAATATCTCTCCATTTTCAAAACTAATTTCTCAGTAATTCCAATATACTTCCCCACTCTTCTAACAAAAGACATTCCCCAAAAATATCCAGCACCATACAAAACAATATCCCCAATCACATCACCCAGAATAGAAAAAATGAGTACCGCAAAAATATTAAAAGCGCCTAGACTTGCCAATATAGAGGCTATGATTGTAACAACTGGTCCTTCAATTATCATTAAAGGTAAGATTATCCAATAGCCATAATTGCTTAAAAAATCAAATATTTGTTGCCCCGTCAAATCCATATTTTTTAAAAAATTTTATATTATTAATACTCACCTACAACCCCGTCCTGTCCTTATTTAAATTATGTTCATCTAGCGTTACCGAAAAAACGGTTTCCCCAGTCTCTGGATCACTTAAGAAATAATTATAATCAGTATCATCCGGATGTACTGCAGCCTTAATTGAGGATAATCCAGGATTAGCTATCGGACCAGGAGGAAGACCAGGGTACAGATACGTATTATACAATGACTCAACTTTTGTATCCTCATACGAATACTGCTTCTTATTTTCACCTAAAATATACGCCAACGTAGCGCAACTCTGAAGAGGCTGACCAACACTTACTCTGTTTTGGAAAATTCCACCTACAATATTTTTATCCGCCTCGCTTTTCACCTCTTTCTCTATCACACTTGCCATTGTAATTATTTCATGAATACTTTTTTTCTGCCCACCAATACTAAGTCTCAATTCTTGTGACAACTTTTTATCAAAATTATCAAGCATTTTAGAGATAATATCCTCTGATGTAGAATCTAGGTAGAAAAAGTAAGTATCTGGAAATAAATAACCCTCTAAACTTTGACCCTCCGGAATATCCATCAGAAACTCGTAGCTATATTTATCATAAAAATACATTGGATCATTAACTAAACTAGAAAATTCATCAACGCTCAACCCATTCTCACTCAATCTTAATTTCATCTTATTCACATCCCATCCTTCTGGGAATGTCACTGATACTTGTGGTTTCTCAAAAACATCACCTCTTCCAGTCACAACTAACGCAACTTCTGGGATAGTATATTTTGAATCAATAGCATAACTACCTGCCTTTATATTCCCCCTCAAACCAGCTTTCCATGCATAAAGTAGCCAGTAATATTTACTAGAAATCAATCCTTCTTCATATAGGTTATCTCCAACTGCTAAAACATTATCTCCTTTTTTGATTTCAAATTCAATTATTCCCTCAGCGTCTCCGACTGAATATTGAATTCTATTATAAAAAAAGACAGACAAAATAAAAAATACAAGGCACACACTTAAAACCAAAATAGAACTCCTTTTTAACATAAGTTTTTAAACATTAACTATACTATTATCTCTTTTTTAATATCTTCAAAATCTAAATCTATCACTTTTATTTTCACTAAAATATAAAAAACTAATTTCGCAAAAATAATTATAAATGGCATCAATACGGAAGCAATAGAAAATACCATTATAAACAAAAAAACAAAAATAGTCCAGGGAATAAACGCAACTACTTCAGGGCTAATATTTTTACCAAAAAACTCATTTATCTTATTATTAACCACCTCAGAGAAAACATCAAAAGCCTTTTCATCGCCTACAATATCTCTCCCCGCTAACTCAGCAAAGTTACTCCTCCCCTCACTTACAGCCTTACTGTAATACAATTCAAGCATAGTCTCATCAACAATTACTCCAGCGTTTTTCTCAGAATTTTTCTTTATTTGACCCAAAAGAAAGTCATCAACAGTAACACTTTCCATATTTTCCACAGTAAAATCCTCATTAAAAAGAGCTATTAAGCTAGCCGCTAACTTACTCTCCGTCTTTCCCAATTTAACCTCTGGAATATTATTGCCTACATCAGAATTCAAAGTACTATAGTGATGCTGGCTAGCAATGGTCAATGTGATTGCCAGTATTATAAGTATTTTAGCAGGCCTCACGATTCTCCAAACCTCAACAGATGTAATTAATCCCATTTCCCTCTTAATCATGAAATGTGCCAGCGATGCTAGAAAAAAAGAAATCAATATAAATAGAAAATGATAAAGTTCTGGGGCAAAAATCAAACTCGAAAAAAAAGCACACGCTATGCCTAGAAAAATTATTACTTTCTTTTTTTCAATAATCAAAAACAAATAAAACAACGCGATCAAAAGCGAGAACATTATAACCGAAAAAGACCAACTGATTGATTGACTACTGAATATTATATTATCCACAGACCACCAAGAAACCAGGGACAGAGAAATAAGCAAACTTAATAATCCCCATTCAACTATATTTTTTTTCATTTTTATTTTTAGAAGTATTTATTAACCTCTTTTATTTTACCAAAAAAATACAATATAGAGAAACGCAGAAAAATAACAAAGTTAATTAAGAGACCCATTAGACAAAAGAGGTTTGATAAACTATCATAAACATATGTACAATTAACTAAAATTAAACTTTTATATGGAATACAATTTAGTAAAAAGAAGGATCTTTTTTTGGCTTTTAGTGATTTTGTTTTTAGTAACAGCTCCAACAATATTTTTCTATGCTATGGGATATAGATTCAACACAGAAAGAGGAATCTTTATTTATTCAGGATCATTTACAGTCAAATCAACACCGCAAGAAACTGAGATAGTACTTAATGGAGAAACGGTTCCTAAAGGAATTGTTAATTTCCTAAATTACTCCTACCATATCGATGGACTAAAGCCAGGAGAGTACCAATTAGAAATCAATCACGACAACTACCAGCCTTGGCATAAAAAATCCAGCATACACAGTGGTGTTTCAACTGAATTTTGGAATATCTTTCTAGCCAGAGAAAATTACACAAAAAAAGAATATGAGGTTAACCCAATAAATGACTTCTTTATTTCACCTAGAGAACGTGATATTGCTATTGTAAAAGACAATCCAAATATCTTAGTTGAGATATTGAATACAGAAGAGGATACTACACAGGAGGTTTTGAGAGATGAAAATTATTCTTTCCCAAAAAACTCAAGTGATAATATCGAATGGTCCCCTCGAGGAGACCAGCTTCTGATTCCAGCTATAAACAAAGAAGCTACTGAAAAAAATTACCTAGTCACTACAGTAAAGGACTTAGAAACGATAAATCTAAACGAGGTAATGGAAGTGCCTGATATGAAAAACGTTAGATGGGATCCTTCTGATAGAGACTACATCCTATATATTTCAGAGGATAATCTATATAAAAGCAACATTAAAAACTCAGAAGAAAAAATACTATTCTCTGAAAATATTTCAAATTACGATATAAGTGGTAATAAGATATACTTCGTAAAGAAACCTAGTGGGATAATTTATGAAGCAGATGTAAATAACAAATCCGCAAAGCAAATCACAACAACATCATTTCAGAACATAAACTTTGATGGACTAAAAATAATAACTTACGATGAAAATAGGATTGCGATTATAACTGGAGACAAGGACCTTCTTGTTTATAATAAAAGTGACGCGACCTATTTCAATAAGTTATCAGAAAATGTCTTAGGTCTTCATTTTTCAAATGATGGTAAAAAAATAACATACTGGACAAAAAATGAAATCTTCGTCTATTTTACGAAAGAATGGGAAACTCAGCCAAGTAGAGAAGAAAATCAGATAATCCAAATAACTCGGTCATTCAATGATATAGCTGATGTTCAGTGGTTCAAGGATTACGAGCACATCATCTACACAAATGATAAAAAAATAAAAATCATTGAGCTTGATCACAGAGACTACAGAAATACGGCAGAGTTATCAAGTTTAAATATTGGTGATTCTAAGTCCGTATATAATCAATCAAAAAATATAATCTATTTCACAGATAGCATTGACGGAACAAGTGAAAGAATTGACCTCAACGCAATTAACCTCTCAGAAAGAGACGATGAAAAAATAGAATTTTAATCTAAAAAAATAAACAAAAATGGACATACAATTAATCATACTAATGACTGTTGCAATGCTATTTATAGCTTCAGCAATACTCAACATCATTACATTAAAAAAGGTAAGTAAGATAAATATTCAGAGCAAAGAATTCTTCTCTGGAAAAAATGGAAAAAATTTAGAAGAAGTCATTAATAGTCATAAAAAAAGACTAGATGGAATTGACGCGGAGATTCAAGAATTATTTGAAGCTTCCAATAAAATACACAAATTATCCTTCAAGGGTATCCACAAAGTAGGCTTAATAAGATTTAATCCATTCAAGGATCTAGGTGGAGACCAAAGCTTCGCGATTGCCCTGTTAAATGGCCATGACTCTGGGGTAGTCATCTCATCACTGCACACCAGAGAAGGAACGAGAATTTACGGTAAGTCTGTTAAGCAAGGAAAATCCGAAAAGCACACCCTCACCGAGGAAGAAATAAAAGCAATTCAAATATCAAAAACCCAGAAAAAAATAGACTAGCTTATGAAGAAATTAAAAAATAGACACAAATGTGTCTATTTTTTAATATTCAAATACTACGCAATAATCTAGTTCCAATTCTTAACATCTAGGCCCATCTTTGCTGCTTCTCTTTGGGCATCCTGTTTTGAAATACCCTCTCCCTCAGCAACCAACTCGCTACCAAGGTAAACACCGATTTTAAAGTGCTTATCGTGATCAGGTCCCCACTCCTTAATTAGCTTATATACAGGCGTAATTTTTTCCTCCTCTTGAGCTTTTTCTTGAAAATAACTCTTAGGATCCGTAAATAGATTATTATCTAGAACCTCCTGCAGATTAACAATAATATATTTTTCAATGAAATCTTGAGCAGCCTCATATCCTTGATCTAAATATATCGCACCAATCACCGCCTCAACAGCGTTTGCTATTAAGTATCTTCTAGCTCTACCAGTATCTTGGGATTCACCCTTACTCATCCTCAAAAAACTACCAATATCCAGGCCTTCTCCAACCTCAGCAAGCATCTCCCCATTTACAAGAGCTGATCTCCAACTAGTCAGTTCCCCTTCTGGATTCTCGTAATTATCAAACAAATGAGTAGTTACCACAAGTTCCAAAACTGCATCACCTAGAAACTCTAATCTTTCATTGTGAGCAACTTTCTCACCTCTGTGTTCATTTAAATAAGATCTGTGTGTTAAAGCTTCTAGTAATAAATCCTTATTACTAAATTCTACTCCTATTTTTTTAGCAAATTTATCCATTCCAATAACTTACCCTGATTCAATTATATAAAGTAAATTCAAAATACAAATTATCAAAAAATTGAAAATCTGAATTTTAAACTTACAAAAAACCTTTTCAACAAAGGCTTTTTGAAAAAATAATTAAAATCAGGGTTATTTTAAATTATAAATTAATCCGACTTCTATTTATTTCTTATCTACAACCTTTTTATCTGAGGCAGCATCTTTCTTGCTTTTAGATTTTTTCACAACCTTCTTTTCAGTCAAAACCTTTTTTTCTGCACTATCTGCTTTTACGGTCTCATCCTTTTTGGTATCATCAACTTCACTATGCTTTTTAGACTCATCATCTTTCATTGGCTCACCCATTTCCCTATAAATTGTCCCTAAAACACCGTTTATAAACTTTGCTGAATTTGGTCCTCCGAAAGTCTTTGCTAATTCAATAGCCTCATTAATTGCAACTTTTGGAGGAACCTCTGCGTAAGTTCCATAAAGTAACTCAAAAATACCGACACGAAGGATATTTCGGTCAACAGTAGTAATCTGTTCAATAGGCCACTCAGGAGCACACTCACCAATAAGTTCATCAATTTCTTTTTGATTAGATAAAACGCCCTCTACGATTTTCACAATAAGATCAGCTTCAACAATACCCATCGCGAATTCTTTCATGTTATGATCCACAATATCGTGAATTATATCATTATTATATTCCTTAAAATCCCATTCAAAAAGGGATTGCATTGCTATTGATCTTTGAAGGTGCCTGTTTGCCATATTTAAATTAACGTTAAATTAATCCTCTAAAATTATCAAAAATAAAGTCAGAGAATAATTGTCTTAATTTTTATATTATTTAGATTGCTTTTTTGAAATACTAATAACTTCTTTTCCTTTGTAATATCCACAATAAGAACAAGTCATATGAGGAGCAATTAACTTCCCACATTGAGAACATTTTACAGAATTCTTAGCTTTAAGAACGTCAATTTGTCCTGCCCTTCTTCTTCCCTGTCTTGCTTTATTATGTCGTTGCTTTGGTACTGGCATATATTTTTTTTAAAATAAACCCTAAAACGCAAAAAAAATCATCCTTGAAATGCGATTCAGAACTATCACTTATAATTTCTAATACTCATTAAATAATCTATCACCTATTTTGTTTTTTGTAAAGAGGTGTATTGCGAATTACAAATATACGAATATATACATAAAATTCATTTAAATAAACTCATTAATTAACAGTCTAAATACCAAGTGTTAAAATTTGAGATAAAGAAAAATAAAAAAAACGAACAGAAATATTTTTTCTATTCGCTCCACTTTCAAGTTCTAAGATAGTTATACTTTCTCAACAAGTTTCACACTAAACGGGATCGGATGATATTTACCATCCTGATGACTCAATATTCCACAGTTACTGGACAGATAAACTTCATTACCATTCTCAGCAAATCCCTCCATCACAAAAGGCCCTTGACCATACCGCCTCTGCAAATACATAACAAACCTCTCACATTCCTTAGACTGAGACCATCTCACATCCACTCCACAAAACATACAATACCTCGCTTTTTTTCATCCACTTAACCTAACCCAAACAAGCAACAACATGAATTTCCCTACAGTCCTCAGTCATTAACACATCAATTTGAATACCTGCATCCAAAAGATATTTTATACCTGTTTCGTACATTTCTTCAACATCATACACCGACAATAAGCAAACCTTTACTATAAACGAACTATTCTAATTACCTTATCATAATTCAATCAATTCATCAACAAAAAACCTGCTCACAAA
>JBHPHA010000015.1:0-26844 GCA_042569905.1 Patescibacteria group bacterium | reverse complement strand
TTTCACTTACCCTCGTAATGACTATGTAAAGGGAAATATTGATGATATTGATTATGCTAAACCAACAGAAGAAGCAAATAATTTCGATTTAGAAGGGTACATAAATAATCTTCCAGAAATTGAATATGAGAAAAAGGATTATCCAATCAACGGAACGTACGAATATAAATTCAATAACTATATTCTCACAGTAGATATTCCTGAAGGATATCATGCGTATGAATTAAATCCTTCGGAAAAAATTAGAGTAATAAATTCTACAAGTATTGATGATTCTGGTGATTGTCGTGAAGAATTATGCTCTGGACCGAAAACAAATTCTTGGTTATCTGCGGATATTATTTCAGATAATCGGTTATGCATTTCTTCCGCTGAAATATCAAAAAAGAAGTATTCTTGCGAGGGAATTGTATTTGTACCAGTAAAGTCTAAATTCAAGGGTGTTAGTTATTTGGATTGGTACACGCGTATTGCTATTAAAAATAGTGCTAAAAAACATGTAATAAACGACAATCTTACTGCTTTATTGGGGAAAAGAATGGGAAGAAAAATTCTTGTTTCTGACCAACAAGGAATTGGGATAGGATTTAAAGAAGAATCATCTAATAAGGAGTTATATTTAAATATAATTGATTCAATTAAATTAAAATAAAAGAAAAATAAAAATATATTCTATGCAGTATGTAAGTTGATTGTATATTGCAAGAGTATATTTTTTGTAACTTAAAAACAGAATAAAAGGAGGAATTAAAAGTGAAAATTTTACTGAAAGTTTTCTGCTTAATGTTATTTGTTGTAAATTCGACTGCTTATGCAGCTAATCCATCAGATTGTGTTTTGTATGATGTTGGATGCATAAAGGGTCAATTCAATCTTGGCGCAAGTTCAAGTGATGTTGGAACTTGGGCACCAAACAAGGGGGTAATCTTTTATTATGGTGGCAATAATATGTTTCAGGTGTTTTTGCACTTTGATTCAGCTGCTATTTCATTCTATCAGAATAATCCTTGGGCTGGACTTGAAATTGATATTAATTTTCCAGATAGTATATTTGGAGAAATTAAGATAATTACTAGCAATTCAATTAAAGGTCCAGAAGATACAAATCCTTTACGTGATACAATTATTTCATTACCTGGAGAGGATCCAACAAGAGGACTTACTGTGATCAATCCATCAGCAATGAGTGCTGGTTGGAATACATTCTCCTTTTTATTATTAGGGAATGTTCCTGATGATACTCGCATCAAAGCAAGTATTCAAATTGTTGCGAACGCCTCTCATTCTCAGTTTATGAGTATTCTTTATGAGGAAAATGATAATCAATGGGCATATTATCATCTTTATGACTGGTTGGTTGTTCATAATCTTGGGTATAATTTTTCTTTTGGGAATGAGGTCTTCAAATATTTTCTTATGGATAAATTTGATCAGGCTCCTGATCGCAATTTTGGAGATATAATAATATCTTCTACTACTAATGGAGAGGGTTTGTGCTGGAGTAGCGTTGATCCCAGTGTCCTTGCGGTTTCATGCAATGCATCAAACTTTTTGAGCATTGTAAATGAATCAACAACCCCTGATGACAACTCTATCCAGGAGAATACAAATACATCCAACATTTCGGATGAAGCTCTAGAAGATTGTATAGACGGGGAAAGTGATTGCTCGTTTGGCTCTGGCTACGAAACTCAGCCAACCGATAATGAAGATCCGGGAGAACCCAACTTTATCATTGAAGAAGTCTGGCTGGAAACTTCCGGTAGCACTGAGCAATATTCCTATGATCAAGACCAAACTATTCGAGCTTGTGCAAGGTTAAAAAGTAATGGAGATGCTGATTGCAATACGGATTATATTAAAACCGGATTTTATCTTTCTGATGGGTATAAAGAAGATTCCAGCAGCGAGCGAGTTTTTTTGGAATATGAAACTACTCAATGCTATAATCTGGAGCAAGATGATACTCATACTGAGTGTATCGAGTTCAACGCTCCTAATGAACCTGGTAAAGTTTTCAATATTGTAGCCAGCGCAGATGATACGGAGAAGGTTACGGAAAAGCATGAATCGGATAACTATTCGACTGAGGCAGTATTTACGGTAAATAGTTATTTTGATTTTACGATCAATTCATTCTCCATAAGTCCCAGCGACGGAAAATTCAAACCTACTGAAACTTTCTCTGCAACAGTAGTGGTTAAAAACAACGGAGACGATGCTCAGCAGGATATTAAGATTGGCTATTATGTCACAGGTGGGGCTTATAAGGACAACTCAGTTTTAATTGATACTGATAATATTGCTTATTATAATTTCAAAGAAGGAGATACTAAAGAAGAAACTCTGACAGGAATTCAGGTTCCTTCTAGTGCTAAGCAATACTATATCTATGCTTGTGTTGATTATGATAGTCAGGTAACTGAAACCAATGAATTCAACAATTGTTCAATTCCAATTCCATTTATAATGGATGATTATGCATGGATGACTCAGGTTATCGATATGATAATGAATTAGGGATTAAAAAGTCAAGGTGTTATACTGGTAAGTTGTTAATGCCAGGTAAATTAACTTATTACTCGAGGAGGAAATTAAATGAAGAAAAGTATTTTAGCAGTAATTTTTGTTTTGTTGGTGACTGGAACGGCGATGGCTACAACCTATGAAGGGCCAGTGGTAACAATGAGATTGCAAGAAATTAACGGAGTAACAAGAAATTCTGTATTTCTCGGAAGTTCATATACTTCCTGTTCTACAAGTGACTGGTTTGCTTACGATGATGCCGATACCGGAATTGGAAAACTCTGGACTGCGATTATTTCAATTGCATATGCTCAAGGTAATGATATCAGAATTATGGGTAATGGAATTTGTGATCAGTACGGGGTTGAAGGGATAAGCTATGTTGATGTGTATTAGTGTGTTAGATTTTTAATGAGAAGTAAAGCGCTTTCGAATAATGTTTCGAAGGCGTTTTTTTTAGTTTATATTCATGAGTAATTTGCTTTGTTGGAGTAATTTCTTAATATTTCTCCAATCCACAGTTCGAAAGCTGTCCTGTACGCGGAGCAATATCATAAAAACGGCTTAGTTGAGCCGTTTTTTGTGTTTTGAGTCTGAAAGAAAAAGCTTCATAAAAAATTTATCTTTACTAAATCAAAGCTACTGATAAGGTAGTTTTTTTGATACTGAAATTGACTTGTGGGAATTGAGGTGATACTCTGAATTGAGAATAAATATTTGTTTTTTAAATACTATGGATAAAGGAGATAATTTAAAGGGGCAATTAAAAATTAGAAAAAGTTTCTTGTTTTCATTGGTAGCTATAATTGTTGTTTTGACTGTAGTAATATTTTTTGTTGTAGTTGAGATTCCAAAGGGATCAAAAGATGCTTCGAATTGGAAAACTTACAGGAATGAGGAATTAGGATTTGAGTTTAAATATCCGACTGGTGAGAAAGTGGTTGAGAGAGGTAATGGTGTTTGCGTATCTGGTTTTCATGTAAGTATTAGTAATGAAGATAGTAGAAGGATGGATTTTTCAAATAGGACATTTGTTCTTGTAGATAATAGGATTGGTAGAATATATGAAATGGGGGATATGGTAGCATTTGAAGGGATTATTATTGGGTATGGTAGAGTGCGATATCGTATTTTTTCTAGGTGCAATAAGATGTCCACTGAGATCAATCGAGATATTTTGAAGACATTTAAGTTCCTAAAATAGTTATTTTTGTTGAGCAATTTATGGTTGGCGTGTATTTTTCGTGCTAAAGGTCTGACATGATACTTTGAATTGAGAATAAATACTTATATTTAATATTATGAATAAGAAGAAAATATTTTTTTTGGTTGTGTTGGCTTTGTGTTTGTTGGTAGTAGCTAATTTCTTTACTTTGGATTTCTCAGTGAATTCAATGGATACTTCAAACTGGAAAACATATAAAAATGAAAAAAAAGGTTTTGAGTTTAAATATCCAGAAAATTTAACAATAAAAAATGAAGAAGAGAAGGGAGTTTTTTTTGCTGAAGATGAAGAATATACGGGTGAATCTCTAGTTAAATTTTTGAATATTGAATTTCATGACAATGAGAAGGGATATTCGGTGAGTGATGCATGTAGTCATGAGGGCTATTTAGATAATTTATTTAAGACTAGATTTTTTAAGAGGAGTAAGGCATGTTTATTGATGTATCCAGGAATGATTTACTATACTCATGAGGTTAATTTTTCAAAGAATGGCGTAGTGTATAGTGTTAAAAGTGATAGCAGGGAAGCTTATTTTTCAGATGTGTCTGAAGAGATATTGAGAACATTTAAGTTCTATTAGTTTGATTATTGAGTAAAAGATTTTTTTAAAAAAAGAGAAAAGGAGGTTGTGTATGTTTGCAAGAGTATTGCTTTTATGGATTAGGGCTTTTTTATTTTCCTTAATTCATCAAAAATCTCGCACCGGAGTGTTTTTTGTGTTTTGGGGTTGACTAAGTAAGAAAAAAATATTAGATTTATTTGGTGGATTGTTGTGTTCTATAGTAGGGGCGTTAATCAGGAAAACTATTTAATAGGAGAATTCTAAAATGAAATCAAATCAAAAAATGATTGAATTTGTTTTCGAGGGTGTTCGATATCAATGCGATGAGTCGGCTTGCAAGAAGAATAAAATTCGTCTTCCAGATGGACGTGTAATTGCTGCCGCTGAGTGGATTGAGGTAATTCCTCCTTATCCGGAGGGTTTGCACGCTATTGAGAAAGTTAATATTATTGATATGATTGTTTCTGACGCAACTATAGTATAGTGTTGTTATGAGATGATTCTATAATATATCGTTATTATAAGATGATTCAATGGAGTGATACTAAAAAGTGTCGCTCCTTTTTTATTTACTTTAATTCGTTAAAAATCTTTCAATTGAAAATTACATTTCTCATTGTGGTAGTTGCGCTATTTGCATTAATATTTCTTACTTAGTATCAATACATTAAATCCCTCTTCTTTACTGTCTTAGTAGGGGGATGGCAAAAAATAGATCAATAATAAAAACCCCGGACATTGCCGGGGTCTTATTATGAAGAACTAAACAAACAAAATGTATCTTTATTTTAGTTTATCAAAACAGCGTACTTATGAAGGTTTTGAATTTGAGAATCAGTTAATTGTTCTGAGCTAGCGATAGCTTCTTGGATCAAACTCTTAGAGAATTCAACAGAAGTACCGATGTGCATATTGTCTTGAAAATCTACCTTTTTTCTTAGATAATCTTCGATGTAAACCTTGTGTTCTTGTGTCAGGTTAGAATCTGGATTTTTTTCAAGATAATTACTTAAAGCTCTTCTAGCTAGGTGAGTAGTTCCTTCTCCAGCTTGCGCTGATTCAATGAAAGACTCTTCCGTTTCTTGGCTAGTTTGTATAGCACTAATTTCTTGGGCATCAATGGTTGTTTCTTCAGCAACTTCTTCAGTAGCTTCTTCTTCAACAACGATTTCCTCTTCAACAGCTTCTTCTTCAGTTACTGCCTCTTCTTCGATAACTTCTTCAGTTACTACCTCTGCTTCAACAGCCTCCTCCTCAGTCACTGCTTCTTCTTCGATAGCTTCCTCTTCAGCTAGCTCTTGATTTAGAATATCTTCTAGGATTTCTTCTTCACTGATAGTTTCTTGAATCTGATCATCTTCAACTGCAACCTCCTCAACTGATCTATTTGAATAAGAATAAATAGTTCCAGCTAGAAAAATTACAATAACAATACTAATCACAATCCTTAAATTATCTTGAATCCAACTTGATACTCCTTGCTTTTCATCATTAAATTCTTCAGTCATATTTTTCACCTTCCTTTCTAGATAATAGTTTATTTAAAAAACAGTCTTACGTTGAAGTCTGTTGAATAATACCTTTAAAAAAATATCATTCAAAATTTCGACCTGTATAGTTCTTTAATTTTAAAGCTTTGTTAAAAGAGCGTCAACTAGACATAAAGCGTTTTTTGGGGTTTAATTTTTTTAGAGTTTTTGCGTAGGCGAGTTTGATGGTATATTTTATGTGTCTTTTGCTATTGACAAAATACTTATAATATGCTATACTTAATCATCAAGCTAGGAAAAGCACATTACAGTTAAGTAAAGTGAAAACTGGGAAGAAGAATTGTGAGGAAGAAAAAGGGGAGTTAACTCAAGGCATATATATGTATGATTGGCCGTATGACTTAATTTTAAAAATCTACTTCACGATCCTCTTTCTCAAAAGGGAAAGAAAAAGTTTTTTTACACATAAATCAAATTCAGAAAAGGCAGGAAAAAATATGGACGCTTTGACTAGTGAAATCAGGATTAATACAAGTGCAGTCGCTAAGAGATTAAAGCGACTTGTGGATAATGGAGATATAATAGCATGTGATATCGAAGCAGCTCTTGACGAGGTCGTCAGGAGTGACTTGAACTTCAGATGTTTATTGAAGTGTATTAGTGCATTTAGGAAGGAGGATCTTCTGAATGCGGATCTCGCCTGGGAATATCTATTTCAGATCAAAGGACTGCTTCCTTATCTCATTGAACACCCCAGTGAGGGTGCTGAGTATATCGCGGGACTTTGTGATGATGACCTCGATCGTTCTGTGGTTCAGGAAGCTCTTGGACAGGTGGTTCAAGAGATGGCACAGAGAGATTTGTGCTGTGAATCTGTTGTTAAATGTGTAGAGGCTCTTCAAGAGAAGGGTCTTCTGGATATAAATACGGCTTGGAAGTATTGTTCTCATGCTACAGGAATGGCGCAATTCATTCTTGAAGATCCTAGTAAAGCTGCTAATGATATTACTAGGTCTGTCGAAGAAGGTCTTAGGATAGCGTTGGCGCAAGACACGATTCGGTTGGCAGTTCAGGACTTGAGACCGGATCAGTTGTGTCTGAAGTCGGTTGCTCGGTATTTTGGAAAGCTGAACTTTCTGGACATCACCACTGCGTGGGAAATTGTTTGTGGGGCGATGGATCTAGCTAATGTCGCTTATAAACGACCTACATCATGCGCCAAGCATATTTTGGCGTTCGTTGAGGAAGGTCTTGACTTTAAGGTAGTGAAAGAAGCCATTCGAGCAATTCAAGTTCAAGATAATGACAACTGGAATCAAAATGCTTTGAAGAAGAGCATTGCTATTATTGAAAAGAAAATAGATGACTATAAGTAGTCGATATGTGACCTAGGTAAGGATTTATAATATAATCCTCCCTAGGTTTTTTTATTTTCTAAAAAAGAATCTAATATTTACAATATCCTTAAATTTAGCTACATTGAAAGTAGGGATAATATTAAAAAGAAATAAAAATATGGAATTAATGGAGTATGTTGGGATATTTAGAAAAAATTTGAGATATTTTTTAGTTACTGTTTTATTGGTGCTGGTAATCGGTTTTGGAATTCATGCTGCAATGCCAAATAATTATAAAGTAACTTTGGATTTGAATGTGACGAGAACTGGGAAAGATCTGACCAATGATTATCGCTACGATAGTTTTTATCGATTACAGGCAGATGAGAGATTCGCGGATACTGTTGTGAAATGGTTGGGGTCTGAGCGTGTGAAAGCGGACATTAGAGAGCATTCAAAATCTGTAAGCGATTTGAATCTGAAGGCACGAAGATTGTCTTCACAAATGATTGAGGTCACGTTTATTATTCCCGTGACGAATGATGCTGAGAGGGTGACGGATTCGATTATAAAGTTTGTAAATGGAAGTTCTCAAGATCTTAATAAATATCAGCAGGAAAAAAGTTGGTTTAAGGTTATAGCTAATAATCCATTTGTTGCTGAGAATAAAATTGGATTTTTGAAATTATTTTTAATATGTCTGGGTCTGGGAGTTTTTGCTGGATTTTGGACTGTTTTAGTGAAGTATTATTTTTCAAGAAGTAATTAAGTCTAGCGGAGTCTGTTAAAAAATTGTTTTTAGAAAGAATATGAAAATCGGAATTGATATTAGGTGTCTATCTGAAGGAAGAAGGACTGGGGTAGAGGAATATACCATAAATCTCTTAAAGAATTTATTTGAAAAGGATAATAAAAATGAATACGTGCTTTTTTTTAACTCCTTTAGGAATAATGGAGTGGATTTGTCTTGGATAAGGAAGTATAAAAATGCTAGGGTTAAGATATTTTTCTTTCCCAACAAGCTTTTAAATTTTTTGTTTTGGTATTTGGGTTGGCCAAAGATTGATAGAATGTTGGGCGGAGTGGATATTTTCTTTGCTCCAAATATAAACTTTCTGTCAGTTTCTCGGGATGCAAAACTATTCCTGACTTTTCATGATCTTTCTTTTGAATTATTTCCAGAGACATTTTCTTGGAAAAGAAGAGCTTGGCATTTCTTTGTGAATCCACGAAGGCTAGCTAAGAAAGCTGATAAGATTATCTCTGTTTCTAATTCTACAAAAAGAGACTTGGTGAATTATTATGGGATTGACTCAGAAAAAATCGACGTCATTCATAATGGAATCGATGATAGTCTGAGAGTCGTTGATAGAAATAATTTTGAATTAATTGAATCTAAAGATAAATATAATCTTCCTTTTAATTTTATTCTTTACTTTGGAACTATTGAGCCTAGAAAGAATATTGTAGGGATTGTGAAGATGTATAATTGCTTGCGGGAGTCTGGATGTGGCAAGACTGATAAATACAAATTGGTTATAGCAGGGGAGACGGGATGGAAATCGAAGGATATATTTCTTGAAATTGAAAAATCAAAATTTAAAGGAGATATAATCATCATTCAATCTGTCAATGATTTGGATAAGTTGCATTTGTATAATTTGGCTTCTGTTTTTGTGTATCCTTCATTTTTTGAAGGATTTGGTTTTCCTCCTTTGGAGGCGATGAGTTGTGGGGTTCCGGCTGTTGTTTCCAATAACTCATCCTTTCCTGAAACAGTTGGTTCTGCTGCGATTATGATTGACCCAGACAGGCCCGATGAGATGTTTACGGCTGTTAAGGGTGTTATCGATGATATACATCTGCGAAATGAGCTAAAGGAAAGAGGCTTGAGTCAAGTGAGGACATTCAAGTGGCAAAAAACCGCAGAAGAATTTTTGAGCATCTTAAAGAAGTAACCCTCAACATTTATTAGCTATGATATTGTCAATTGATGGTAATTTGGTTAAAATGAATCTATTGAGGTAGCAATCAAATGAAATTAAATTTATGGGAAATATAGATAATAAGAAAAAGAGAAAAATGAAAGGGATAATTTTAGCGGGTGGAAACGCAACTCGTCTTTATCCTAATACAGCAGAAGTTTCAAAGCAGCTTCTTCCTGTGTATAAGGCCCCAATGGTTTTTTATCCTTTGAATATTTTGATTAAAGCTGGGATTGAGGATATTTTAATTATTGTGTCGCCAAAGCATAGTGGAAGATTTTTGAATTTGCTAGAGCCTATGTTTCGTGATTACGGAATAAGAATTCTTTCAACTGTACAAGAGGTTCCAAGTGGTTTGCCAGAGGCTTTTAAATTAGGCGAGGGGTTTATTGGTGATGATGACGTGTGCTTAATCTTGGGGGATAATATTTTTGAAGACTCAGATACTATAGTTGATGCAATAAAGAACTTTGAATCAGGTGGGCATGTTTTTGCTAAAGAGGTGTCTGATCCAGAGAGGTTTGGTGTTGCCACTGTTAATGATGAAGGCGTGGTTACTAATATTGAAGAGAAGCCAGAAAATCCAGAAAGCAATCTAGCAATTACTGGTGCCTATATTTATGACAATAGGGTTGTGAAGAATTCTAAGAGCCTGAATCCTTCTGAGAGAGGTGAATTGGAGATTGTAGATTTGCATAATTACTATTTGAATAAGGGGGAATTGAAGATGGGCATTGTTGATGGTGCATGGATTGATGCTGGAACCGAAGATTCCTATTTAGATGTGTGTATGTTGGCACGAGAAAGGGATTTGTATAGTAAATTTGACCAGAGAATTAAGGATGCGATTGAAAGTGGACGAGCGAGATTTAAGAGCAATGCAAAAAAGATGCTTAAATAAAAAACAAAAAATTATTTTATAAATATATGAAAATCAAAAAAGCAATATTACCAGTAGCTGGATTTGGGACACGTTTTCTTCCTGCTACAAAGGCGCAACCAAAAGAAATGCTTCCGATAGTAGATAAGCCAGTGATTCAGTATTTAGTAGAGGAGGCAGTGGCCGCTGGAATCACGGAGATAATATTTGTAACTGGGCGAGGAAAAAGAGCTATTGAAGATCACTTCGACACTTCTTTCGAGCTTGAAAAGACATTGGTTGAAAAAGAGAAGAAAGATTTACTTGAGACAGTAAAGGGAATTTCAGGTTTAGCTAAATTTACTTATGTACGCCAGTCAGAGCCCTTAGGAGACGGTCATGCTATTTTATGTGCTAGGCATTTGATTCACGAAGATGAATCCGTGGCAGTTCTTTTTGGAGATGATATAATCGACAGCAAAGTTCCAGCCATAAAACAACTTATGGATGTTTATGAGAAATATACTGACCCAGTAATTGCACTGAGCAGGGTTCCAAAAAAAGATGTTTCTAAATTTGGAGTAGTTGATTCAATAGAGGTTGGTAAGAAAACTCATGAAATAAAAGAGTTTGTAGAAAAACCAGCGATTAAAGATGCTCCTTCTGATTTGGTTGCAGTAGGGAAGTATATCATAACTCCAAGAGTTTTTGAGAAATTAGAGGATTCAAGAAATGATAAGGGTGAAATTAGGCTAGCTAATGCTTTTGTGAGAATACTGAAGGATGATTTGCCTATTTATGGTCTGGAGGTTGAAGGAACTCGTTATGATTGTGGTGATAAGTTTGGTTTTGTTCAAGCAACAATTCAAATGGGACTTAAACATCCCGAGATTAAGAAAAAACTTAAAGATTATTTGAAAAATTTGGAATTATAAATAACCATGTATTGGATTTATTTAGTATTATTTATATTGATTATTTTTGTTCCCGATATTATTATCGGGGACATTTTGTATGTGAAGGAAGAAAAGGCGGAGGAGATTGCTATATTTGTATTGGGTTTCGCTACTGCTTTGATTTTTATTTACAAAGAAAAGCAATTCAAGTCTCACTCTAAGGAAAAAACTAAGATACAAAAAGAATTTAATGATGCCTCTTATGATCTAACTAGTTCTTATTCATATATTGGTGAAGCAAATAGAAAATTGGATATCTTAAAGAACGTATCTTTGAAATTAATTGACGCTAGTAGTCTAGATAGTAGCGAGATTGAAAAAGTATTTAAGGATATAAAGGTGGCTATTAATGTTATCACAAAAACTAATGATTTTGTGATAGGTTTTGTTAATGTTGAAAGAAAAACGGTTAAAAATAAATTTTTTAAATCTAAGGATTACCTGGGTGAAAAATCTTTTTCTAAGAAAGAAATTTTAAATGCTGAAAAAAAGATTATCAAAAATGATCAGAGCATAATTGTTTTTTCTGATAGGAAAATTGGCAATCATAAAGCTTTTGTGTATTTTCGCTATAATGGAGCTAGCTTACCAGAGGACACGGATCTAGTTCAAATGCTTGTTTCCCAGGCTCTTTTTCTGTATATGGTATCAAGAAGGTAGACTCGAGGACTCGACAGATAATAGAAAATATAAGATACTTAATGGTTGTAAAAAGTTATTTGATGTTGGTTTTTAATTGATATAATGATTTCGCATAGGAGGTGTATATGATTGCGTTACTTATGGCACTGTGGTTGATTCACGTATCATGGCCTTTTTGGGGATGGTTCATTGTAAAGAATATTACTCAATTAAATTCTAAGGTGATTAGTAGTGCTGTATTGCTGGTCGTGTATGCTTGTGTGTTGGCGCTTTTTTCGGGTTGTCCATTTATGTACGTTCATGAGTATCTAGAAGTAAAAATGGGATTTAGAAAAGTATTTACTTACAATATTGAGCAATGTATTGCCTATGAGTATATCATTGAGCCAATAAGGGAATGTTTCTAAGTGAGGAAGTGATGTAGCCACTAGTCTTAATATAGACTGGTGGTTTTTTGAAATTTGACTTTTTGATTGGCCTTTGCTACTATGAAATATCCATATTTTAGTATAAGTTTAATGATAAATCTGATGAGTAAAAGTAGAAGAAGTCCTTATTTTTGGTTAGTTTTCGTGGCAAGCACTGTCATTGTTTTTTTGATTTTAGTAAAGAGTTTTTTGAACTACAATTCTAAAATTGATGTTTTATTGTTACCGAAAAATGAAAAGACAGCTAGCAATATTACTTTAATTAAGAATAACTTGGAATATCTATTTGATGGTCGGGAAATCAATTTGTCTGGAGGACAAAAAATCGAAACCGTTTCAAGTGATAAGAATACTATAATCACTTTTAAAACATATTCTGATAGTAAACAGAGTGTGGGAGCTTTAAATAAGAAGGTAGTGGGAGAGTTTTTTGCAATTGCAAGTAAGCATTATAATGTAAAAAAAGATTTAGAAATGAGAATTGTTGGGAAAGTTGTGACTAATTCTTATTTAGGTAATGTGTGGCTTCTAATTGTAATTAGTTTATTGAGTGGGGTTGTTTTTGCTAAGCTATTATTTTGGTTAACTGGGTTAATTGAGAAATTTGCAAATAATTCAAGAAGAGATCTTGTTGGAGGAGCGAAAAGATTTTCACAAATTAATATCAATAAGTTTAAGAAGAATATTGACGGACAAAAAGATTTATCAACAATAACCAGAGATGAAGCGGTTGATTCCTTGGAGGCGTCTAGAAGAAGCAAGGAAGATGCTGCTAGCGCGGTTGAGGAGATATACAAGAAGCATGATAAGAATGATGAAAATGTTGTGCATGGAATTAAGAAATCTTACCCACCTATGAATTTACCGACTTCTAGTGTAGAGGCTACTGAAGAAAAAAAGAATACTGAAATCGAAAAGAAAGATACTAAAAAGGTAAGCACTAAAGACGAGATTGATTGGGAAGAAAGAGTTAAGGCGCTCAAGAATGCTGAAAATATAGCTAATAAAAATGTAGTGAAAAATAAGCCAGTTGTAAAAGAGGAATTGAAAAAAAAAGAATTAGTTCCGAGTAATTTGCCAATTGGAGATGATGGAGTTTTTGAAATTACAGCAAAGTCAGCTACTAAGGAAGAGGAAAAACCTAGGGATGGCGAGCCAACCAAGGATGAATACAAAAAAAGGTTGAATCAGTTATTGAAAGGAAATATGTAGATAAAAAAATCGAGCTAAATGCTCGATTTTTTTGTTGATTATTTCACCTTATACATATTTGATAATGTATCTTTTTTGTGTAATAATTAACCTTATATGAAGCATCAGCGAGTAGCTATTTTTACGTAATGAAATAAAATAAATGATAAATAAAATAAAAAACAATGCCTTTGCTAGAAATAGTATGATTCTTTTTGCAGGAACAATGCTCGGAAGTGTTTTGAATTACTTGTTTCATTTGATTATCGGGCGAATGGTTTCTGTGGAGATTTATGGAGAGGTTCAATCTTTGACATCTTTGATTAATATTATCTCTGTTCCTGCGATGACGATTACTATGATAGCGACGAAATATTCTGCTATGTATAAAGCGACGGGTGATAAGGTGGGAGGAAGAAAGGTGATTGAATATCTAAATAAGAAGGTTACAAAATTTGGATTACCTGTTTTTGTGTTGGCGGTTATCGCGACACCATTCGTGGGTAAATTTTTGAATATAGATGAGAAGCTGCCGATAATTATTTTATGGGTATTTATGTTTTTCTCATTTTACGCATCCATATTGAACGGGTCCTTGGCTGGATGGCAAAAGTTCAAACAAGTTGGTTGGCTGGGGATGCTTAGTGCAGGGGTTAAATTGGTTTTCGGTATAGTGTTAGTGAAGCTTTCTTTTGGGGTTTCTGGTGTGATGGGTAGTTTTTTGGTTGGAGCTATTGCAGCGTATATTGCCTCACTAGTAGTGTTGAAATTCATAATTAAAGCCAAGAACGGAAAAGATGGAAGAATTGAGACAATTGATTTTAAATCAATAAAAAGTTACGTTATGCCAGCTTTAG
Source organism: Patescibacteria group bacterium (assembly GCA_042569905.1). Lineage (GTDB taxonomy): Bacteria > Patescibacteriota > Minisyncoccia > Moranbacterales > UBA9337 > JBHPHA01. Next base: position 12,783 of record JBHPHA010000015.1, on the reverse strand, counting down.
TTGGTAATCTATCAATCAATATTCTGGGGAATATTGATATGGTTATGGCAAAGCATAATCTGGATTCTGTTTTGGCGGGTCAATATGGAGCTCTGACAATCGTTTCAAAAATTATATTTTTTGCAACAGGTGTGATTGCTACAGTACTATTTGCTATGTCGGCAGAGGATAGTCAGAAGAAAAGCAACTCAATTAGGATTTTTGTTAATGCTTCCTATTTGATGATAGCTGTTGCGGTGATTTCAATTGGGGCATATTTTGTGATGCCTGATTTTATTCTAGGAATGCTTTTTGGGGATAAATATACAGATGTTTCTCATTATCTAGGATGGTTTGCGATCTTAGTTACACTATTTTCTTTTGTTAATCTCATTTTTCAATATCTATTATCTATTCAAAAGACAAAGGTTGTGTACAGTTTTTTGGTAATTGCGGTTATTTGTACAGGTGGAATTTTGTTTTTTGGCAAAAGTTTTTATGCTATACTAATTATAGCGTCAATTTCGCAAGTAAGTGCGATAGTTGTCGGTTTATATTTCCTATTTAAAAAAGAACATGATTCTTCATTGAAAACTAATTCAAATCAGATTAGTTAATTTATTGTAATAAAATAAAATAAATAAAAGATGAGTGATAAAAAAATAATTTCAGTTGTTGTTCCCGTATACAATGAAGAAAAAAATATAAATGACTTCTATAATAAGCTTGTAGAGATTTTTGATGATTGCTCTGAATGTGACTTTGAAATAATATTTGTTGATGACGGAAGTCGGGATGCGAGTATTTTAGAGATTGAAAAAATTGCTGAAAATGATAGAAGGATAAAGGGAATAAGTTTTTCAAGGAATTTTGGGAAAGAGGTTGCAACATCTGCAGGGTGTCACTCAGCGAAAGGGGATGCAGTGGTTACAATGGATGCAGATCTTCAGCATCCACCAGAGTTGATTAAGGATTTTATTGATGAGTGGAATAAAGGTTTTGAAGTTGTTTACACGGTAAGAATGGAGAATGAGGGTGCGAGTTTTATGAAAAAATTAACCTCGAATGTCTATTGGTGGATTTTTAATAAAATATCTTCATATAATTCTGAATCACGTACTACAGATTTTCGTTTAATGGACAGAAGGGTGATTGATGAATTTAATAAGTTCTCTGAAAGAGGTCGCTTGTTTAGAGGTATTGTTGATTGGATGGGGTATAAAAGGTCTCGAATTGAGTTTGTAGCAGCTGAGAGAAATAGTGGGGACGTTGCTTATTCATATAATAAGCTGATTGCTCTTGCGATTAATAGCTTCACGGCTTTTTCAATGATGCCACTTCGTTTGGCGGGATATTTTGGTGTAGTGATTACCTCGGGAAGTTTTCTGCTTTTTGCTTTTATGATTGTAACGAGGTTTTTTTCAGAAACGATTGTTTTCTCTCCAATAGCTTATGTGATTGTGGCGAATACATTGTTAATAGGAATAGTTCTAACTTGTCTTGGGTTTATTGCTCTTTATATTGCAAGAATCCATGATGAGGTGATAAATAGACCATTGTACATTATAAGAAATAAAATAAATATTGATGAATAGTGAAACTCAAGAAGTGAAATTTTCCATTATTATACCTGTTCAGAAAATAAATGATTATATTTTGGAGACGTGTGGGAAATTGGAAAAGTTAGAAAATAGGAATTTTGAAATAATAATTTTTCCAGATGAAGTTGAGGAGAATAACTCTGAGATGGAGGGGAAATTAAATGCTCGAATAATCCCTACTGGAAAAGTGAGTCCGGCAGTTAAGAGGGATATGGCTATTAAATATGCTAAGGGAGAATATCTGGCATTCACCGATGACGATGCATATCCAGATGAAAAGTGGCTGGATATTGCTGAAGAATATTTAAAAGATGATGCCGTTGCTGCTGTTGGTGGGCCACAGCTTACCCCAGAAGATGATTCTTTTTGGCAAAAGGTCTCGGGTGCGATGTTTATGTCAATTCTTTCTGGAGGAGCGGTTATTCGCTATTGGCCTGGAGAAAAAATACAAGAAGTTGATGATTGGCCTACGGTAAATTTCATTATAAAAAAGAAAGATTTTGAGGCGATTGATGGATTTGATTCAGCTTATTGGCCGGGAGAGGACACAAAGCTTTGCCTGGATATTATCAAGAAACTAGAAAAGAAAATTATATATATTCCCAAGTTGGTGGTTTTTCATCATCGAAGGTCAGGTTTCCGAAAGCACCTGAAGCAAACCGGAAACTATGGTCTACATAGAGGGCATTTCGCAAAAGTTTTCCCAGAGACTTCCATGAAGTTTACTTCTCTCTATTTCGTTCCTTCCTTGTTTGTTGTATTCTTATTACTAGGAGCAATTCTTTCTCCGTTTAATGCAACGATTTCATTGCTGTATTCATTTGGACTAGGTGTCTATTTGGTAGCAGTAATTGCGTCATCATTAATGCTAGTTGAAAAAACCAAAAGTCTTTTGGTAAGTGTGATGACAATACCATATATGATATCATTCCATATATGGTATGGGATAAGATTTATTCAAGGATATTTCTTTACAAAGGAGTTAAAGAGTAAGTTAGGTAAGTAGTAGACTTCTCTGAAAACCCTTTCTACTGCAATCCCCTATTTCTTGCTGCGACTTCGTCAAGCTTCATAAAATATCTCTCACCGTACATGTATTAGTATGGTATCAAGACATTTTATTTGCTATTCCTTGTCTCGCCAAGAAATAAAAGATTTCGTAACAAAAGAGTTTTTCAGATAAGTCTAAATAAAAAATAAATTATATAAATAAACACTATGAAGATTTCGATTTCTTATCCTCCGCTAAAGTCAGAAAAGGGAGTGGCATGTTTGACTCAAAACAGACAGTTCCAATGGTTTAATAACCCAACATATATTTATCCAGTAATTCCTGCTTATGCAGCAACTTTGCTTCAGGAAAAAGGTTATGATGTGATGTGGGATGATGCTATTGCTCAAGAGCTTACTTATGACGAATGGAAAACAAGATTGGTTACTGAGAGGCCAGATGTGATTGCTTTTGAAACAAAAACTCCTGTAGTTGAACATCATTGGAAGATTATTGATGAATTGAAAAAAGAAGCTGAAGATATTGCTGACTGGAATCCAAAGATTGTATTAATGGGGGATCATGTGACAGCGCTTCCTGAAGAATCGTTTCAAAAATCAAATCTTGATTTTGTGATTGCTTCTGGTGACTTGGACTTCATGTTGTTAAGTCTTGCAAATCATCTAAGTAAAAACGAAGAACTTGAAGGTGGTTTTTGGTTCAGAGATGAGAGCGGAGAAGTGAAAAACTCTGGTCCATCTGATTTGTCAAAACATAACCTTGATGATCTTCCTATGATTGACAGGGAACTAACAAGATGGAAGGACTATGCTTATAAGAATGGTAACTTCAAATACACTCCAGGAGCATATATGATGAGCGGACGAGATTGTTGGTGGGGGAGATGCACTTTCTGTTCTTGGACAACATTGTTTCATGGAAAAAATTTCAGAACTCGTAGTGCAAAAAATGCTCTTGATGAAGTTGGGCATTTGATTGATTTGGGGGTGAAGGAAATTATGGAGGATTCTGGGAGTCTTCCAGTTGGAAAATGGTTGGATGAATTTTGTAATGGAATGATTGAGAGAGGTTACAATGAAAAAATTACAATGAGTTGTAATATGAGAATTACTGGAATTAAGAGATTAGAGACTTGGAAATTGATGAAGAAAGCAGGATTTCGTTTTATTCTTTTCGGATTGGAATCTGCTAATCAGGAAACTTTAGATAAGATTGATAAGAACTTGAAAGTTGAAGAAATTGAGCCAGGTCTAAAGATGTGTAAGGATGGTGGACTAGAGCCACATATCACTGCAATGATTGGTTATCCTTGGGAAACAAAGGAAGCAGCGCAAAAGACAATTGATTTGGCGAAAGACCTTTTCAAAAAAGGATATGTTGATACGCTTCAAGGAACGATTGTAATTCCTTATCCAGGAACTCCACTTTACAAAGACTGTGAGAGGGATGGATTACTTCTAACAAAGGAGTATTCTAATTATGATCAAAGAATGCAGATTATGAAGTCTCCGCTTTCAACTAAGGATTCACAGGAATTAGTACAGGGATTGTATAAGTCATTCTTGTCTCCACAATTTATCTTAAGAAAGATTGCTTCAATTCGTTCTATTGATGATGTGAAATTCTTTTGGATGGCTGGAATGAAATGGTTGGGTCATATGATGGATTTTTCAAAGAAAGAAGCTTGTGATACAAAAAAGAAAACTGATTCAGATGACTCTGATTGCAGTGGCTGTAGCTGTTGTTAACTAGTAGCTGTAAATTAATTTTAATGACTTTACCTGTTCATTTACTAATTCATTTCACACTCAGCCTGCTTGCGGGTTTGATTGTGTTTCGAGTATATAAAAAGCCACTGCCAGCCTTTTTAGGCGCAGTGGCCGGAGGTTTTTTCATCGACCTTGATCATGTTATTGATTATTTTTTTGCTTTTGGTTCGAAATTAAATCTGAATCAATTTTTCAAAGGAATGCAATTTCTTGAGAGCGATAGGATGTATCTTTTGTTTCATGGATGGGAGTATGTTGTGTTGATTGCGGTGATTGCTTGTTTTTTGAAAAACAAAATATTCAAAATTTTTCTTCTAGCATTATCCTTGGCAGCTTTTGTTCACCTATGCACTGACATTGCTATTAATGAGGGAATGTCCGTGAAAGGCTATTCAATTGTTTATAGGGCTAAAAGTAATTTTGAAATAGAAAAGATAGTAACACCTGAACACTACGTAGATCATATGAAAAGAAAGATGGAGTTGGAAAATTAGATTTTGGACTTGAGAAATAAAAAAACTCGTACCGATTGTTTTCGGTGCGAGTTTTGATTTTTGCTACTAGGAGGATTTTAGTCTGTTGCAGTCTCGACTCTTATCAGGTTTGCTTTTGGGTTGATGCCTTGTAGAGTGACACTAACACTTGCCATGAAGTGATCCTCCAACTCATGATGCTCAAGTGTATTTAATTCATCCCGGAGGGTGATTAGTGAGCGGAAGATTCCCGGATCTCTTATTTTTGATATCGTATCATCATCCATTCGGGATAAAAAACCATTCTGCTCAAGGCTTTTTAATCCGATATACAAGCTTAGCGCTTTTGTGTACGCGACGTTAGTGGCTAAGGGGAAGAATTTTTCTACTTGAAATATTCTTTCATTAAAAATAAATACCCATTTGCGTTCGTCGCGCAGAACAGCTGCATGATGATCTCGGAAGCAGTCAGAGGGATATTCTGTTGTCTCGAACTGATCTTTTGTACACATGCAGTGTCCTAAGCAGTTATATGAGTTATCGCGATCAGCACTAATGGCAAATCGTTTACACTGCTCGTTCTTGGATCCTTTTTGACAAATAAAGAGATTCATAATTCCTCCGTATATAATTGATGTTAAGAAACTGACTTTTTTATGTTCCGTTAATGTTATCATATTTTAATCATTTTGTCAATGCTAAGCGAGCATTTTCATCGACAGATTAGCTTTTATTTTGATTGATGTTAGCTATTCTACAGTTCCTTCAATGATATGTTTTTCGGGATTTTTGTCTACGACAGTCTCTTCTGTGATTACGACGAAATCATATCCCTCTGACAAATCAGTACTTGTATAGGAAAGTGCATAATTTCCATCTGAATCTTTCTGCATAACTCCAGTTGAAAAAAACTTTGGAACGATTCCTTTTTTCACTAGCCATCCTTCGTATTTATTGTTTCCTTGAGGGTCAGGTAAATTTGCCGTTACAGTGTGATAAATAATTTGATTGTCTCGGAGGACGTAGGCGGTTCCAGATGAATTTCCTCCAGTGACGTCAGCGAGGACTCCTTTTTTTGTTTTTGGGTTTGCGGCGATACCTTCAATTGGTGATTTTTCAGTTAGAGTCGGAGTTTCTGTCATGACTTTTTCCTCATCACTCATTTGTTTTTGTTCTGATGTTGATGTTTTTTGAATGGTTTCATCTCTAGTAATTAGAAATATAACCACTCCAGCAATAACGATGATTAGAATGGCAATGCTAACTTTTTTGTTCATAACTTTTTTGTGAGCTAATTATTTTAAATTCAGGATGGTTATTGTAAGCTGAAGAATTGTGGCAAAAGACACCCAGAGTAAATAAGGGATGTTTGCATAAGTGACCCAGCTGGCATAGGGATGAATTGCGATGAGCGCCCAAATGAGAGTTCCAAGAACCAGTAGAATATCAACAGCAGCTAGTATGTTGCTTTGAAGTCCGAATTGAAGAGGTGTGAATGAAAAATTGAAAATTAAATTAAGAATAAAAGGCACTGCAACTATGAAGGGTAGTTGTTTTTTTGTGAGCATAAAAAAGACATATCCAAAAGTAATTGTGATGATGACATATAGAACAGTCCACACAGGTCCAAACACCCAAGAAGGAGGCGCCCAAGATGGCTTGATTAGTTGCTGATACCAAGTATATGTTTCCATATTTTTTTTTAAATTACTTTTTAGGGGATTGTATTTATATAATACTATAAATTTATTATTTTAAAGAATATAAACTTCATAAAAACTTTAACTTTATTTCATCTTGATTATGTTAAAGTAAATTTGAAGATATTAAGTAAGATATTGCTACTAATAAAATGGCTTTGTTTTTATATAAACCCTTTGGATTGTGGTATAATTAGCGTATAAATTATTTATTTTTCAATATTTTTATGAACAAATTTAAATTAGGCGTTTTTGCAGTAGTTTTGTGTGCAGTAGCAATTGCTGGTTTTAGTTTTAGCAATAAAGCAGATGGTCAGGATAACTCTAGATTATATGTGTTTGGTCAAAATCAATATGAAAGAAATGGAATAATTTCAGTTGCTTCTACTGATGAGCCTGCAGTGACTGTTTCTGGTCATGACTTGGGGGATAAAATTACAATTGATTTGTATCGGGCTAGTATGGATGATGTGTTGAATTTTTTGGTTCACAATGATAAAGGAGATCAGCTGAACTATAATTTTTCACTGGATAGGTTTACAAAAATTACAACGCTTATTCAGAATGAAGGAGGAAAAATTTCTTTGCCAGTAGATGGGACGGGTGTCTGGCTGATTTGCGCGCAGTCAGGAGATGCTTCTGTGAGATCTTTTTTGGTTAGGTCTAGCTATGGAGCAGTAGCGAAAGAGGGGAATGACAAATTTGTTTTTTGGGTTCAGGATTTTACTACAAAAAGAAGCGTTTCAGATACGAGAATTAGAACGTATTCTTTGGAGAATAATATAAAGGAGGAGTATGAAGTGAGAACAGGTTCTGATGGGACTGTAGAGGCTCCAGTTTCAGCTAAGTATGATGTTGCTGTGGTTGGACATGGGAATGATAAGGCACTTGTTCCTTTGAATCTGCGTTATTTGAACTATGGAAACACATACGACAGATTTCAAGAAAAAATAATTAACTCTAAGTTTTTTGCATTTACAGATAGGCCACTTTATAAGCCAGGGGATAAGATGTTTTTTAAAACGATCATAAGAGAGGATGATAATATTAGATACTCTATTCCATCAGGCAAGGTTAATGTTGAATTAGTTAATAGCTTGGGACAAAATCGGGAAGTGATTTTCTCAGGAGAGTATGATATCTCATCTTTTGGAACAATTTCGGGTGAGCTAAATATTCCAAAAAACATAAAAACCGGAACATATTACCTGGTAATAAGGGACAATAAAGAGGGGGAATCTTTGTGGGGGAGTTCATACGTTGAAGTCAAAATTGAATATTATCAAAAGCCTGAATTCAGTTTGGATATGATTGTTAATGATAACGAAGTCATTTCCGGGGAAAATATAGAAGTTGTAGTGCAAGGTGATTATTTTTCAGGACAACCAATTAAGGGTTATAATGTGAAGTATACTGTCAAAGAATCTGATTTTTATGACTATAGTTATTATGATTACGATTATGATATTGATAATTTTAGATATGGATATCGGAGGGGGAAAGAGATTTTTTCCGGAGAAGTTATTTTAGATGAGAAAGGTCATGCAAAAATTAGTTTACCTGCGAATATTTCAGGTGCTAAAAGTAAGATATATTCTATTGAGATAGTAACGGAAGGGCTTGGAAATCAAGTTTTTGAATCAAAAAATGTTTTAGTTCGCTCTGGTCAGTTTAATGTGTATAAAAAGAATAGAAGATACGGAGCTAAGGTAGGAGAAGAGGTTGATATGCAATTTATTTTGAAGGCATATGCGGATATTTCTCTGGCAAATAGAACGATTTCAGTTAATACAAAAAGAACTTGGTGGGAAAGGCAAGATGTTAATGATGCATTGTATTATAGGAGTGAAAAAAAAGAAGAGAACCTTGAATTTTTTGATGTTAATAGTGATGAGTCGGGTGAATTTAGTTTTAAATTTAAGCCAGAACATAAGGGGTCTTATGTATTTACGATTAGCGGTGAGGATGACAAGGGTAATCGGATAGAGAAAACTTTTTCAGCTTGGGTTTCAGATAGGGATGGATATTATTTTAGTGGCTCAGCAACAAGTGGTTTGTCTTTAGCTTTAGATAAGGAGGAATATGACCCTAGTGAGACCGTAAATATTACAATCTCTTCAGATCATGAGGATAGAGATGTTTTGTTAACCATGGAAAGACATGAAGTTCATCGTTATAGGGTTGTGTCATTAAATGGAAAGAGTGCTACTATTCAGGAGAAATTGATAGATACTGATGTGCCAAATATTTCCTTCAATGTGACAAGTTTTTCTAATAATAAATTAGATAGAGCAGGTTCTGATGCGGGTGTTTCTGCTAAAGGTAAGAAGTTGTTTATTACAATGAATCTTAATAAGCAGCATTATGAGCCAGGTGATATTGCGGAAATTGAAGTTTCAGTAAAGGATCAGGATGGAGATTCTCAGCAAACTGATTTGGCTATTTGGGCAGTTGATAAAGCTATTTTTGAACTTGTAGACAGGAGTGGTGGCGATATTTTTAATTATTTCTGGAGAAGGAGGGGGAATAGCACTATGATGGCTCATTCGTTAGAGGGGATTAATATAAGCATGGCAGAAAAAGGAGGTTGTTTTGCTGAAGGGACAAGGGTCTTGATGTCAGGAGGAGAGGAGAAGAATATTGAGGATGTCTCTGTTGGGGAATATGTTTTGACTCGTACTCGGGATAGTCAGGAATTGATTTCTGCTCGTGTTTTGAAAGCTCATTCAATTGAGGTTGGAGGTTATCTTAATATTAATGATGTTTTGCATGTTACTGATAATCACGTGTTGTGGGTAAATGGGTCTTGGAAAAGCGCAGGTGATGTCGAAATTGGAGACCTTGTTGTGGATAGAAATGGAAATAATATCGAAGTTAATTCCCTGAGTTGGCAAAGGAAAAATATTGAAGTCTATAATTTAGAAGTTGAAGAAGAACATTCATATTTTGCTAATGGAATATGGGTGCATAATGGTAAGGCTGAAAGTCGTTCTGCTTTTTCTGATACAGCTTATTGGAATCCAAAGGTGAGAACTGACAAGAATGGTTTTGCAAGGATCTCATTTGTTGTTCCGGACAATTTGACGACTTGGGTGGTTTCATCAATTGGTGTGACAAAGGATTCTAAAGTTGGAGAAGAGATTGCTGAAATTGTAACTACCAAGGATATTATTATTAGACCGCAGTTACCTAATATTTTGTACAAAGATGATAAGCTTTCATTGACAGCTTTGGCTCAGAATTTTTCAAAGCAGGATCATACTTTTAAGGTTGGCTTGAGATTTGACGCTGGTAATATTGAAAATCAAGAGCAAAGCATATTAATTCCTGCAGGAGATAGTACTTTTGTTGAATGGAACCTTTCTGTTTTGAATGAAAACCAAGATGCTCAATTTGAATTCTATATGGAGGCGGTGGATAGTGATGATAATAGTTTGCGAGATTCAGTCATTACAAGCGTACCTGTGAAGAAGTTTGGTTATCGAGAGGTTAACTCCTGGTCTAGGGATGAGAGTCTGAAATATGACTTTAAGGTGTCCAAGGATGCGGATGTTAGTAAGACAAGTATTGAATTATCATTATCTACGACATTGCTCGGGTCTCTTTCTCCATCTATGAGGTATTTAGTTAGATATCCTTATGGATGTGTCGAGCAAACAACTAGTCGATTTGTGCCGGCAGTTCTTGCGAAGGAGAATTCGGAGAAGTTTAAGGACGTTCTTGATGGAAAAAATATTGATGAGTTTTTAGCAGCTGGTGTGGACAGACTAACTAAACTTCAGAGTGGTGATGGAGGATGGTCTTGGTCTTCTAGGGATAAATCTAATATTTTTGTTACTGCTTACGCTTCTGAGTATTTGTTGCGGGCAAAAAATTTAGGAGTGGATGTTGATCAAAGTAGTTTAAATAGAGCGAAAAATTATTTTGATAATTTAGTCATCGCGAGTAGTGACTTTCAAAAAGATGGGTCATATATAATAATTCTTTATGGAAGATCACTTTTTGACTCAGATAAAGATAGGAGAGAGATTGCTAATTTTTCCGAAAAAACTCCAGTTGACCTGGTTTCTTTAGCGGTAATGACAAATATTAAAAATGGCTTTCATAATTCACAAACTAATGGTGTTGAATATTTAAAGAGTATTTCAAAAACTCAAGGTAATGGAGTTTTTTGGGACTCTGGATTATTGGAAAGATTTGGTTCAAGTCATACGTCAACTGCACTAGCGGTTCGTGCTCTTGTTGCGGCAGGTGAGAAATCTGAAATTGTCATTAAGGCGGTTAAGTATCTGTCAGATACAAGAGAAGGCATGTATTGGTCAAATACATTTGCAACTGCTCAGGTTATTCAAGCATTTGTTGATTTTTCAAAACTAGAAGAAGAAGTTAATGCTGACTTGAGTTATCGGGTAATGTTGAATGATAGTGAAATGGCTAAGGGGATTATTGGAAAAAGTAAAGAATCTGAGAAAATTAGTATTCCAGTGACAGCTGATTTGAAAAATGATTCAAGGTTGATAATTGAAGTAGATGGCGATAATTTCCTTTATTCTTCTCTTGTGATGGATGAATTTAGAATAGACAAAAACGCAACTCTTGTTTCAAGGGGATTGGTTATCGAGAGAGAGTATGTGAATGTGAAAGGTGATGAATACAATATTGTTCCGGGTGATATCGTTGAGGTCAGGCTTAAAGTGGGTGGTATAAGTAGGGGTCAAAAGTATTTAGTTATTGAAGATCAACTTCCATCAGGACTGGTTCCAGTGAATGAAAGACTTGCGAATATCAGCAGTTCAGGTAGTAATGGTAGATATTATTCAAGACATAAAGAATACACTCAAAATGGAGTGGTGATTTTGGAAAGAAGTCCTCGTTCTGGCGTTTATACTTATAAAGCAAGGGCTGTTAGTGCTGGAGAGTTTATGGCTCCTCCAGCGACTACGTCTTTAATGTATAAACCAGAGATTTATGCTCATTCTGGTGTGAGTAAAGTGAATATTGATAAGGAAATTGTTTTTACGGAGAAAAAGAGGAAATCCAAGCAGTTAGTAGAAAGCACTTTCTTGGAGTCCAGCAGAGCTAGTTTAGTTGTTGTGCTGATAACATTAGGAGTTATATCTTTCTTGGTAGTTGCTTATTGGAAGGGGTATATAAGAAAAGGATAATGAAGGATTGGAATAAAATAAGATTGATAGGGGTAGTTTTGGTTTTCCTACTAGGAGCCTGCTCTCTTCAATTTTTCTTAGGTGAAGATAGGCACGAGGAGGCTTTAGTTAATAAAGATGAGCTAAGCGAATTTGTCGGAGAGCGTCGGGAATGTAGGTTTTTTGATGAACAACTTTTTTTTCTGGGAGATGAGTATGCAAGAAAGCAAGAGATTAACAAAAAAAAGGTTATTCGAGGTGGGGTAGTTCCTCACCATCTTTTGCCAAGCTATATTATCAATGACTTTTTCTACAGGTTATCGTTTCAAAATGTTAAAACCATTGTTATAGTCGGCCCTAATCATGATGAGATAGGAAATGAAAGTGTTGTTACAAGCGATGTTTCTTGGAATGATTATTTTGGTGAAGTTTTTCCTGATCAGGTAATAATCAAAAAACTTGAAGGAAAAGGCATTTCGGTTGACAATAGTTTTATTGAAAAAGAGCACTCCATTTCAGGTTTAATTCCTTTTTTGAATTACTATTTACCTGAAACCAAAATCGTTCCTTTGATTGTGAGGCAGAAAATTAACAAGGAGGAGATGAATAATGTTGTGAATTTATTGGGAGAAATTATAAAAGATCAAGAAGCAGTTATTGTGGCTTCCGTTGACTTTTCTCATTATTTGACCAGCAGTGAAGCACAAGAGAAAAATAGGGAAACTCGAGTAGCTCTTGAAAACAGAGATTGCGAGCAATTATTAGCTTGGAGTAATAATCACCTTGATTCTCCTCAATCAATTTCTATTTTACTTAAAGTAATGGAGGGTATCGGAGCAAATAAGATGAATATCCTTCACGATACAGACTCAGGTCAATTAACAGGTGACTATTTGTCAGAAACAACAAGTTACTTTGGGATAACTTTTGAATAAGAACTTTATAAAAACTTTAACTTTATTTCATCTTTGATGTGCTATGCTTGAATTGAGGTAATTTGTAATGACTAATAAGGCTGCTGTTATGAAGTAGTTTTGTTTTTGTTGTTATAAGTGAAACAGGTTACAATTAAGAAGGTGAAATTATTTTTAAAATAGTATGAAAA
>JBHPHA010000014.1:0-27826 GCA_042569905.1 Patescibacteria group bacterium | reverse complement strand
TTTTCTGCTATAATAGAAAAGTGTTTAGTTGATAAAAATAAAGTAGAAAAAAAGAGTGAAATTGTGAAAAAAAGAGTAGAAATGTTTAGTTGGGAGAAAACAGCTAATGCACTCGATAAAGTTTATAGTGAAGTGAGGGATTTTTAATTTAATTTAGTATAAGATAGAGTTTTTATTAAAATTTATGTTGGAAAGCAAAAAATCAAAAGTAATATTGGGGATTGTAGTTTTTATTTTACTAGCTTTGGTGGGAACAGGCTATTACTTATTCTCAAAGAGAGGTAGTAATATGTCAATTGTCTCCAGTTCATTGGCTATAATCGAAGAGGCTGTAAGATTTTTACCTATCGAGGCTGATGCAAAAAAAGAGATTAACACTATTAACAAGTTAGCTCAAGAAATTGTTAAGCAGGATGGAATCGAGAGGCGTTACTTGGTATTGCTTCAAAACAATATGGAACTTCGTCCTGGCGGTGGTTTTTTGGGTCAGTATGCTGTGGTAAAGATTAAGAATGGTGAGGTAACAAATCTTTTTATTGAGGATGCTAACATATTAGATCAAAGAATTAGTGCAAAAGTAACACCGCCATATCCATTTGAACGGATGATGAGCATCAAGAAATGGAAGTTCAGGGATTCAAATTTTTCAGCTGATTTTGCTCGAAATGCAGAAAAGGCTAAATATTTCTACAGGCTTTCAGGAAGAAACAGTGATTTTGATGGTGTTGTTGCTGTAAATGCCGATGTGTTAAACCACGTTTTGGAGCTAACTGGTCCAATTACTGTCCCTGGTTATGCTGGGACGTACACAAGTGAAAATGCTGCTCTCGAATTGGAAGAGTTTGTTGAAAAAAGATATTTGCATAATGCGGAATTGGATACACAAAACAGAAAAGATGTTTTGAAAAAAATGGGGGGAGTTATTGTGGATAGACTATTTACGCTAAACAATATCCCAAAGTTAGCTAATTTTTCCTTAGAAGAATTGAGAAATAGAGATGTGATGCTTAATTTCAGAGATGAGGAATTACAAGGGATGGTAGAAGAGGTACATTGGGGAGGAAGAGTGGCAGAGGATTGGGATGGGGATTATTTGATGCTTATTGATGCTAATATGGGAGCGTTGAAATCGGATTATTATATGAGGAGAGAAATTGATTATTTCGTGGACTTAACTACTCCTAAACCAGAAGCAACGCTAAATTTCACATACACGCATACTGCTACATATGGTGACTGGAGAACAAGCGACTATCATTCTTACTTAAGGGTTTATGTTCCACAAGGGTCAAATTTAGTAGAGCGAAGGATGGTTAGTTATCCAAATATTCAAGAAGATTTTGGAAAGACATATTTTGGTTTTATTGTGCATACGCTTATAAATAGACAAACCAAAGCTTTCATAAAATATGAACTCCCGGAAAGATTCAAGAATGAGGACTATAAGCTTCTTGTTCAAAAGCAATCAGGAGTTGGTGACGTTCCAATTAAAATAAGAGTTAAAACTGCAGAGGGTGAATTTGAGCATAGTGAGATATTGAAAAAAGATTTAAAATTTCAATTTACTAAGTAGGCTTCTGAAATTTTATGAACCGTTGACTTGTTGTCAGCGGTTCTTTTCCTCTGTCTCAAATCACAAATCTCAACCCTCATTGCACCTTGTTATTTTTCTTTATTCAATATAGAATGGAAAGAGTTTAAAAATAGTTATATGTGCGTTTATATTTATGGTTAAAAGGATAATTCAAAAAACAAAAAGCGTGTTATTCGCTGATCCAAAGCTTCTCTATAAGGAGGACTTTGAATTTTTAGATAAAGATTTTTACTTTCAAGGAGGCAATGATGTAGCTATATTACTTTTGCATGGATGGTCAACTACTTCATATGAAATCAGGAGAGTGGGTCAATATTTGAATGAGAGTGGGTATACTGTGTATGGCCCGATGCTTTCTGGGCATGGAACTGTTCCAAAAGATTTGGAGGATTTTGTATATACTGATTGGATTAGGGATGCTCAAGATGCTTTGGATAAGCTTTTAAAAACACACAAAAGAGTGTATGTTGGAGGGACTTCTATGGGGGCAAATTTAGCATTAAGCCTGGCTAAGGAGCGTTCAGATATTGAAGGTTTGATTTTAATGGCAACTCCATATAAGCTGAGGTTTGAAAAAATGGGGGAGTTAGCTACTATTATTTTGTCTAAATTTAAGAGATATCATACAAAATTCTATCCTCCGACCTTCGGTCTTTCAACAACAATCACTCGTTTAATTTCTTATCAGAGTTATCCGATTAAAAGTGTGATAGAGTTAGGTAAATTGGTTAAGCTTTCTAGAAAGAATCTAGAAAAGATAAGTCAGCCTTGTTTGATTTTGCAATCTGCTCATGATCACATTGTTTCTAAAAACAGTGCTGATAAGATATATGATCAAATTAGCTCAAAAATAAAAAAGAAAAGATATATTCAAAAAGCGTATCACACATTCATTTCTGATATTAGAAATGATCATGTTTTTAAAGACATTTTAGAGTTTGTGAATGAGGTTGAGAAAAAGTAAATCTTTCTTTAGATTTTAAATATGAATATTGCAATTTTTACCAATAATTATCTTCCAAATCCCTATGGAGTTACAACTTCTATAGAGAGTTTTCGTGGACAGTTTGAGGAGAAAGGGCATAGAGTATATATTTTTGCTCCTCAATCTAGCGATTGGATCGATCAGAATCCGAATGTTTTTCGCTATCCTTCTGTTGATTTTAATTTTAAAATAAAATTTCCATTACCGATTCCATATTCAGCTGAAATCGATAGTGTAATTGATGGATTGGAATTGGACATTATTCATTCGCAGCATCCCAATCTACTAGGTTCAGTGGCAAAGCGTTGGGCTAAAAAGAAAAAAATTCCACTAGTATTTACCTGGCACACTCTGTATGATCAATATACGAATTATATTCCTTTTGTTCCGAGTGGTATTACTGCGAAATGGGCGATTGACAATGCAGTTGAATATGCGAATTCTTGTGATGCTGTGGTGGTTCCTACAAATTCAATTAAGCCGGCTATTGAAAAATGGGGAGTTGAGAATAAAGAGATTGCTACGATTCCGACCGGTGTAGATACGACATTTTTTGAAGGAGAAAAAAGAGGTGACGAAATAAGGGAATCACTTGGTCTTAGTAGTGATGATATCGTGCTTTTGACAGTCTCTAGGTTAGCTGAGGAAAAAAATGTAGAATTTCTTCTTGAGTCTACAATTGAGGCGATGAAGCAAAATGAAAAATTAAAGTTTGTTATTGGTGGTGAGGGATATCTTGATGAGGAATTAAAAAAAGTTGTTAAGAAGAATGCGCTAGAAGAAAGAATTTTTTTCACAGGATTAATCAAGAAAGATAAATTGAAGGACTATTTTGATGCTGCTGATGTTTTTGTTTATTCTTCCAAGTCAGAAACGCAAGGAACAATCATTACTGAAGTGATGCACTCAGGATTGCCAATTGTTGCTCTGGATTCTCTTGGTGTTTGTGATTTGATCCGAGATGGTGGAAATGGTTTTTTGGTTAAGGATAGTAAGGATGATTTTTCTAGTGCTATTTTGAAGTTAGTTGATGATTTTAAGCTGAGAGAGGAATTCGGAAAAAAATCATCTGAGATAGCTAAAAGCAACTATACAGATGATGTTTGTTCAGACAAGATGTTGAGATTGTATGAAAAGGTGATAGAAGAAAAAAATAATATTTAGATTTTGTGCTGAATAAGTTGCAGTTAACTGTAAGGAATAACGGTGCGGAAAACATTGAAGTTTTTCCATTTGAAAGAACGTGACATTGTCTTTTGTATATAAAAAAAGACTGGAAGCTAAAAATATCTAGCTTCCAGTTTTATTATGGATGATCAAATCAAATTAGATATTGATCATATTTTTTTTTCCGGTGTAATACTGGAGTTTCTTCGGTTGTTGTGAAGGTGGTAAAATGCATTTTAACACCTTTCCATTCCCGCACTTGATTTTTGCGGTGAAGTGATGACTAGTCTTTTGGATGTTCTGTAATTTTTTGGACATTGTGTCCTCCTTTGAAATTTTTTCAATATTCAGCTTCATTGCTGATATTTAATCATATCATATCCCAATAAAAAAGTCAAGTCCTTTTTTGCGGAAAGTTGGGGTTTGCGATATAATATATAAAAAGGGTTTGTGTGCTTTTAATGTAAAACAAAAAATTAAAATTAGTATGAAAAAAGAAATAGGAACATTATTTAATCCAAAATCTGTGGCTGTCGTTGGCGCGACTGAAAAAGAGGGGAAAATTGGAAATGTAATATTGAAAAATTTGTTGGAATTAGGATTTTCAGGAGATATTTTTCCTGTAAATCCAAAGCACGATGAGATTTTAGGAAAAAAATGTCACGCTTCATTGGTTGATATTGAGGAAGATGTTGATTTGGCAATTATTGCTATTCCTGCTAAGTTTGTGAATCGAACAATTGAGGAGGCTGCGAAAAGGGTGAAAAACTTTGTAGTGATTTCAGCTGGATTTTCTGAAATAGGAAAGGAAGGGCTTGCGTACGAAAAAGAACTATTAGGTATTGCTGATAAAAATAACTTAAATATTTTGGGTCCAAATTGTCTTGGATTTATTAACCCAAGCATTAATTTAAATGCTTCTTTTGCTGGTGGAATGCCAGAGGGTGGCGGTGTTTCGTTAGTTTCCCAGTCAGGTGCACTAGCCGTGGCTTTGATGGACGTTTCTGAAAGAGAGAGTATCAAGTTTTCCAACGTTATTTCTGTGGGTAATAAGATGCAAGTTGATGAATCTGAGCTGATTGAGTATCTTGGTGAAGATGACGCTACAAAGGTAATTGCTTTGTACTTAGAGGGAATTAAGGACGGTAAGAGATTTTTAGAAGTAGCGGAAAAGGTTTCAAGGAAAAAGCCAGTCATAATCCTAAAGGCTGGAAAAAGCGAAAAGTCTCAAAAAGCTATTGCATCTCACACGGGAGCGTTGGCTGGAAGTGATGATATTATGAGTGTGGCTTTTGATAAGGCTGGTGTGATGCGAGCGGACAATCTGGAGGAATTTTTTGATTTAATAAAGATTATTTCTAATTTTGAATATACTGATAATGGCAAAACAGCTATTATTACTAATGCTGGTGGTCCTGGAGTTTTGGCGACAGATGGCTTCAAGGATAAGGCTATTGAGCTTCTGGATATTAGTGAGAAAGGAAAGGGTGCAATGAAGGAGTTTCTGCCAGAAGAAGCTTCAGTTGAAAATCCAATTGATCTTTTGGGCGATGCAGATGATGTCAGATATCAAAAAGCATTGAGCGTTTTGGATGGTGAGGATTTGGGGAATATCTTCTGTATTATGACCGCGCAAGATCAAACCCCAGTGGAAAAAATTGCTCAAGTTGTTGTAGATTTTAATAAAAATTCTTCTAAAAATGCTATCCCAGTTTTTGTTGGGGGACAAAAAATGGAAAAAGCTTTAAATATTTTAAAGGAGAATAATATACCTAATTTCAGTTTCCCGAAAAAAGCAATTGATTCTTTGAATAAGAACTTTGTTTGGAGAAGTGCGAAGGATGAAGTTGGTGAAGTGATAGACATTCATGAACATATGGATGACAAGAAGAGCGGGAAGGTTGCTGATATCATTTCTTTTGCTAAAAGCGATGAAAGAGGAGCGTTACTTTTTAATGAAGCAGCGGAAGTAATGAGTCTTTACAATATCAGTACAGTTGATTTCGTTAACTTAAAACCCGGGGAGGAATTGGAGGATGACTTAGGGATAAATTTTCCTGTTGTCGTTAAGGTGGATAGTGATAAAGTTCTTCACAAAACAGACAAGCAGGGTGTGATTTTGGGAGTTAAGGATGAGGATGCGTTGAGAGAATCAGTGGGAGTAATAAAAGGTAATTTTCCAGGTAAAAACGTTCTTATTCAATCAATGATTGATAAGGAAGCTGAGTTGATTTTAGGAATGAAAAACGATTCCGTTTTTGGTCCAGTAGTTGTTTATGGATTGGGTGGAATATATACTGAAGTTTTTAAGATGATTAATTTTATTGTGTTGCCATCTTCAAGGGAAAGTATTGAGAAGAGTGTTAAGGAGAGCAAGATCGGATTCCTATTCGAGGAGACTAGGGGGAAAAAGACGGGAGACCTGAATGATATTGTTGACGTTTTGTTTAATTTTTCCATATTCGTTCAAGAGTGTAAGGATATTTCAGAGGTAGACATTAATCCGTTGTTAATTGATAGAGATGGTAAGCTCGTTGCTGTGGATGTAAAAATAATATTATAGCATTTGCCAGGAATCTTGTATTGAAAGAAGTATGAATTGGAATATAAAGAATGATGAGGAAAATTTAGAAAAAATTGATTTTTTGCAAGACCAATCTTTTTCTTTGCATCTGTCGGTTAAAAAAATATTACTTTCCAGGGGAATAGATTCAGCTGAGAAGGCAAAAAGTTTCCTATTTCCTGAATACGAAGAGGGGATTTTAGATCCCTTTCTTTTTGTGGATATGAAAAAAGTTGTAAGTAGAATAAAGGACGCCAATGAAAAAGGCGAGAAAGTTCTTGTTTTCGGTGATTATGACGCAGATGGAATAACTGCCACCACTATTTTAAAAGAGACTCTTTCTGATCTGGGCGTTGATACTAGCATATATATTCCAGACAAGGAGAAGGAGGGCTATGGTCTTAATAAGGATGTGATTTTGAAGTCGAAAAATCATGGTTTTTCTTTAATGATTACCGTAGATTGTGGGATTTCTAATTTTGAGGAAGTTGAATATGCAAATAGTATTGGTGTTGATGTCATTGTGACAGATCATCATCATATTCCTAAAAAATTGCCAAATGCGGTGGCATTAATCAATCCGAAAATAAAAGACTCTGGGTATCCTTTTGATGACTTGGCAGGCGTAGGTGTTGCTTTTAAGGTTGCAGAGGCTATTTATGAGAAGTTAATGCCTCAGAAGAAGGAGCAGGTAAAATGGTTATTGGATTTAGTGGCAATTGGAACAGTAGCTGATTGTGTTAATTTGGTAGAGGAAAATAGGATTATTGTTAAATATGGTCTCTTAGTTCTTTCTAAGACAAGGCGAGAAGGCTTGCAGGAGTTATTTAAGACGGGAAGAATACTGGTTGATGAGAATAATATTCCAGATGCACAAAAGATTTCTTTTCAAATTGCTCCTCGCATAAACGCGGCCAGTAGAATGAGTCATGCTAAGTTGGCATATCAATTAATTTCTGAAAAGGACAGAGTTCAAGCAAGACTATTAGCTCTAGAAATTGAAGAACAAAATAATCAAAGAAGAAAAGTGACAGAGCAAGTAGTAAAAGACGTTGAGAAAATTATAAGTGAAGAGTTTCAAGGTAAGAAGTTTATTTTTGCAGCGAGCGAGCATTTTCCTATGGGAATCACAGGACTAGTTGCAGGTAGGGTTGCAGGTAAATTGAGTAAGCCAACTGGAATAGTGACAAAAGGAGAAAAAGAGAGTAAAGGGTCTTTCAGGAGTATCCCTCAGCTTAATATTATTGATGCTATTGAGAAATGCAGTAAGTGGCTTGAAAAGTTTGGGGGTCATGCTCAGGCAGCTGGAATTTCTATTAAAAATGAAAATATTGATAATTTTTATAAGGATTTAAATACTGTTATTGAAAAAGAACTAGAGGGTAAGGATTTGAAAAAAGTTATTGAAATTGATGAGAAAGTTTTACCTAGTCAATTGGATTTTAAATTGATTGATGATATTGATAAGATGAGACCATTTGGAATGGGTAATCCAGAGCCTGTTTTGTTGATGAGCGATTTGATTATTCAGGAGTTGAAGTGGGTTGGTAGTGGAGAGAAACATTTGAAGCTATTCTTAAGACCAAATGATAATTCTCCAAAGATATTTGAGGCTATTGGATTTAATTTGAATAAAGACTTTGGTCACCTTAAGCAAGGAGATGAGGTTGATTTGGTTTTTAATATTCAAAAAGATGAATGGAATGGGAATAAAAAGATGCAACTTAGAATAGTGGATCTTAAAGCTTGCTCATAATCTCTATGTTCTGCTGTGAAATAAAAATCACAATTTATCGCTGTGAAAGAGGCGCTATAAGCAGATTTTGAAAAAAAACTAAATTATTTATATAGTTTTTGTGAAATAATTATAAATATAGTATAATTAAACATAGTTTAGGGGGTATATATGAGTAAGATATTCTTAATTTTCTTGTTAAAATAAAAATGAAAAATTCCAAACTAATAACGTTGATCAAAGCATTTTCCTTTGGTCTTTTTGCGTGCTTAATTTTTATAACCTCCAGCAATGCTCAGGCCGCCACAATAACCTGGGATGGTTCTGATTCAGTTGATTGGGCAACTGGTGCTAATTGGGTTGGTGATGCAGCTCCAGCTTCTGGTGATGATGCTGTTATTGATGGGAGTTATACAAATGCTCCAACACTAGATCTTTCTGGTGGAACAACAACAATAAATTCTCTTTCAGTGGGTTCGACTAGTGCGTCGGTGCTCACTTTTTCAAATGGAAACAGCTCTACAAATAAATTGGTAGTTACGAATGATATTACAATTGGAGCAAATGGAACATTGACTCACACAGCAAATAGTACTCTTGAGACTCATACAATGCACATTGAGGCTGCAAATATCAATGTTAATTCCGGAGGATTGATTGACGTTGATTCTAAGGGATATACATATAATAACGGTCCAGGAGCGGGAAATGATGATGTGTATGGTACAGGGGGTGGTGCTTATGGGGGTCATGGAGGTGATTATAGTACCTCAGTTTTAGGAGGGTCTGCTTACGGCTCAATAAAAACACCAGTTAACATTGGTTCCGGTGGAGGAGATGGTGCTGGTGGTCATGGTGGAGGTGCTGTGAAGCTAACCATAAGCGGAACCCTAACCGTTGCAGGTGACATCACTTCAAATGGAGGTGATGCTACTGATGTTGATGGAGGTGGTGGGGCTGGTGGAAGTATACTAATTAACACGGGGACTTTATCTGGATCTGGAAATATCACTGCTAACGGTGGAAATAGGAATGGAACAACTTTTTCAGTTGGGAGTGGATCAGGAGGAAGAGTTGCAGTTTACTACACCACTGATTCATCAACAGTGACATATAATGCTTATGCGGGAACAACAACTGCGACACATATTGGAGGAGCTGGAACAATTTTTACCAAAGCAGCTGCAGCGAGTAATGGAGATTTGTTGATTAAAAATAGTGATACATATTACTGGAATGATAAATTTGTTGGAACAACTCCAATAGATGAAACTATTGCATTTGACGCAGTTATTATTCAAAATTACGGAAATTTAGAAACAGGATCTTCTTCAAATATTACTTATTCATCTTTAGATTGGTCTACAAATGGGTACATTACAGATAATGGGGGAACTTTTGACGTTGTTAGTGGTGGAGGGAGTTTAACAATTCCGGCAACTGCAAGACTTTCAGGAAATACCGCAAGAACGTTCACAGGACTATCTGTGAATGGGGTTCTGACGCACACTGATAATACTACAGCGGAAACATATTCATTGAATTACACTATCAATGGTAATGTGGATGTGGCTTCTGGAGGATCAGTCAGTGCTACTGGTAGAGGATATATGTATGGTCAGGGTCCAGGAGCAGGAATTGATAGTGTTACTGGAGCAGGTGGTGGTGCGCATGGAGGGCACGGTGGTGATTATAGTACTTCTGTTTTGGGTGGAGCTGCCTACGGATCTATTAAGAGCCCAGCAACTAGTGGTTCTGGCGGGGGTGATGGTAATGGCGGTAATGGTGGAGGAGAGATGAAAATGACTATTAGCGGCACATTAACAGTGACCGGAGATGTTGCATGTAATGGTAATGATGCAAATTATGGTGATGGTGGCGGTGGTGCTGGGGGAAGTATTTGGATTACAACGGGAACTCTTGCAGGATCTGGAAATATTATAGCTAATGGGGGAAGTAGAGATGGAACTACATATACCAATGGTAGTGGATCTGGAGGAAGAATTGCGGTTTACTATACAACCGATTCATCAACAGTAACTTACAATGCGTATGCGGGAGACACAGACGCAACGCACATTGGTGGAGCTGGAACAATTTTCACAAAGGCAGCAGCAGCAAGTAATGGGGATTTGTTGATTAAGAATAGCGATACATATTACTGGGATGACAAGTATGTTGGAACAACTCCAATAGACGAAACAATTACTTTTGACACACTTGCAATTCAAAATTATGGAAACCTAGAGACTGGGTCTTCTTCAAATATTACGTACACAACCCTGGACTGGTCTACAAAGGGAATTATCACGGATAATGGTGGAACATTTGACATTGTTAGTGATGGAGGAAACTTAACAATTCCTGCTACTGCAATGGTGACTGGGAACACTGCCAGAACTTTCACGGGACTAACTGTAAGTGGTGTTTTAACTCATACTGCTAATACTACAGCTGAAACATATTCATTGAATTATACAGTTAACGGTGATTTGAACGTAGCTTCCGGGGGTTCAATTAGCGTTAAAGGTAAAGGGTATCTAATTAATCAGGGTCCAGGAGCGGGAGATGATGAATTTAACACTGCTGGAGGTGGTGCTCATGGAGGTGATGGAGGTGATCACACTACTTCAGTATTGGGAGGAGATGCTTATGGATCAATAAAATCTCCAGCAAATAGTGGTTCAGGTGGTGGTGATTTTCATGGTGGTAATGGTGGAGGAGAGATTAAAATGATTGTAAGTGGGTCTACTACAGTGACTGGGGATATTATATGTGATGGAAATGATGCGACTTATTATGATGGCGGCGGTGGAGCTGGTGGAAGCGTTTGGATTAACACAGGGACACTTGTTGGTGCTGGAAATATTACCGCTAATGGTGGAAGTCGATATGGAACTACTTATGTGGCTGGTAGTGGTTCCGGAGGAAGAATTGCGGTTTACTATACAACCGATTCATCAACTGTGACTTACAACGCGTATGCGGGAGACACAGACGCAACGCGTATTGGAGGAGCTGGAACAATTTTTACCAAAGCAGCTGCAGCGAGTAATGGAGATTTGCTGATTAAAAATAATGATACATATTACTGGGGTGATAGATATATTGGAACAACTCCAATAGACGAAACAATTGCTTTTGACACACTTACAATTCAAAATTACGGAAACCTAGAAACAGGAAATTCTTCAAATATTACATACACAACTCTGGATTGGTCTACAAAAGGAATAATCACTGATAATGGTGGAATTTTTGATGTTGTCAGCGGTGGAGGGGCTTTAACTATTCCAGCTACAGCGAGAGTTTTAGGAAATACGGCGAGAACATTCACAGGATTAACTGTTAATGGTATCTTAACTCACTCTGTTAATAGTTCAGCTGAAACAAATACCTTAAATTACACAGTTAATGGTGATGCTGCGGTTGTATCAGGAGGATCTATTAATGTTAAGGGTAGAGGGTATCTTGGAGGATATGGTCCAGGCGCAGGAAGTGATCAGGGTGGATATGGTTCTGGTGCTGGATATGGGGGAACAGGTGGTGCAACAGCGGATGGGGGAAGTTCAGGAGGATCTTCATATGGCTCAGAATCCGCTCCAGTAAATATTGGATCAGGCGGTGGAGATGATGGAGGTGTTACAGGCGGACCTGCAGGGGGAGGAGCTGTAAAACTGGACGTGAGCGGAGCACTGAGTATTATTGGGGATATTACTGCAGATGGAGACAGCGCAACTAATACTGATGGCGGTGGAGCTTCAGGAGGAAGTGTGTATTTAATTGCAGGGTCGTTATCAGGAACAGCAACGATTTCTGCTAATGGAGGAAACCCTCAAGAAGCTAATTCTGGTGGTGGAGCTGGAGGGAGAATCGCGATCTATTATTCTAGTCTAATCTCTGCTCCCACAGCTACAGCTACTGGTGCAGGATCAACATATCCAGGAGAGGATGGGACTTTATACTACGCATATCCGGATTATATTACGGTAACTGGTAGTACTACTCAAGTCGCAGGAGCTTCCCAGGGTATTACACTGACTGTAATAAGTAATCAAGGTGGGACATTTGCGCAATATACTGGAGACCATAGTATGACTTTTTCAGGGGCAAATGATAGTCCAGATGCAACAACTCCAACATGTACTGATAAAAGCTCTGTGGCTACAGATATCGGAAGTGCAGCTACGTTAACTTTTGCAAGTGGTGTGGCAACATCTAATATGGTGCTATATAAAAGTGAGGCAGCTGAAATTGAAGTGACTGATGGGACATACTCCTCTACTGGTGATGCATCTCATGATTTGAATGTAGTTGTTTCTCCATCTTCAGCAAGCGCATCTGACACGATAATTGCAGGCTCTTCTACTGCACCAACTGCCGGTGATTCAGTAGTATTCACGATTACTGCGTATGATCAATATGAGAATCAACTTACTAGTGGTGGAGACACTGTCGCATTAAGCGTTGCTGGGGCAAATACTGCCACTCCATCAATTACTGATAATCTTGATGGAACATATTCAGCATTATATACACCAACTACTTCTGGTTCCGATCAGACAACTGGAACGATTAATTCCTCTTCTATTACTAAGGACAATGATGGGACAAGTGACGGAACTTATAACATTACGGTTTCAGCGGGAGCAGCTAGTGCAGCTAATGCAGTTATTTCAGGGTCAACTGCTACTCCAACTGCAGGAGATACTGTAACATTCACAATTACTGCATATGACGCATATGACAATCAACTTGCTAGCGGTGGAGATACGGTAGTATTGGCAGTTGCTGGATCCAATGCAGAAACCCCATCAATTACTGATAACTTAGATGGAACATACTCAGCACTATATACGCCAACTACTTCTGGTTCCGATCAAGCAACTGGAACGATTAATGCTTCTTCAATAGATAAGGATGACGACGGAACTAATGATGGGACATATAGTATTGCAATTTCACCAGGCTCAGTAAGCGCGGCTAATACGATTATTTCAGGTTCTGATACTTCAGTAACTGCCGGTGATTCAGTAACATTCACAATTACCGCATATGACGCATATAACAATCAACTTACTAGCGGTGGAGACACTGTTGCAGTAACTGTTATAGGTGCAAACGCGTCTACATTGTCAGTCACTGATAACCTGGATGGAACATATTCGTCGTTATATAGCCCAGCCAATGCTGGCTCTGATCAGGTAACTGGAACGATTAATACTTCTTCAATAGATAAGGATGACGACGGAACTAATAATGGAATATTTAACATTACCATTACAGCCGTAGTAATTGTGGTGGAAGAAGAGGAGGAAGAGGAAGTAGAGACGTCCTGCAGTGATGTTGATTTGAGTTCATCTAAGGATGGACGATTGTCACTAGATATATGTCTTTCACCTGGAAAAATTGCTTCATCAGAAATCATAAGCAGTGGACGTGATAGAGGAACTGACATTAGAAAGGTTTTTGTGGAATCGAAAAGTACAAGAAGCATAGATGGCGAGCTGAAAATAGACGTTTTGAATAAAAAACCTTGGCAGATGTGGATTCCAAAAAAATATAAGTCATGCATTGCGTATAAATATTTGAAATTTAATCCTAATTTTTCTAGGGGCTTGGCAGATGAGCTAAAGGTTTATTTTAGAGTCTCTAAAGATTGGTTTAAAGATAATAATATTGAAGATATTGTTGTAGTTAGGAGTAACTCTGTAATAGGGAAAGCTGATGTACTGAAGAAGCATAGTTCAAGTGCGAATAACTATATCTACAAAGAAACTTCCTCAGAGCTATACAAGTGGTGGGCTATTATGGGTTGCCCAGCGGAGTCTGAAGAGGTTGTTTTGGATGAGAAAGAGGAGGAAGAGAATGATAGTGAAGTCGCTGTGGTAATTTCTTCCAATGAGCCTAAAAAGGACAATAAAAAACCAGAGAAACTAGAAGAAATAAATGGGCCTGAAAATTATATCAAGTCATTTATTGTGAGGCATTTTGACAGACTTAATTCTATTAGCACTATTGGTGTTGTTTTATCTACGGCTCCATTTTTAATGGGACTTTCATCAGTAGCTGATACTCCGGTCTTACTCAAAGACGTTTTTATGAGATTATTCGGGGTATTTTTCTCAAGAAGAAAGAAGAAGCGAAAGTGGGGGATGGTGTATGACACAAAGAGCGGAAGACCTGTTCCTTTAGCTACAGTTAGCATCTTAAACAAAAGAGGGTTAGTAAAAGAGAAGAAAATAACTGATAAGTACGGGTCATATTTCTTCTTAGTTCCTGCAAATGAGTATTTTATAAGGGCAAAGAAGAGAGGGTATGAGCAGTTAGAAACAAGATTATCTGATAGTCCAATGGATGAAAATGATATTAATCTCGGAAAGCATATTGAAGTTGTCGGAACTGATGTTGTTAAGGAGAATATTCCTTTTAAAAGAATGAAGCTGAATATAATTGATAGCTTGATTAATAGTAGTCTTTTCAATAAAACAGGTACTGCGGTGTTCTGGATGGGGTTTGTTTCAAGTCTTGCTATAGCAATAACCTTCCCAGATATTGTAAATGAAGCTGTGATATTTGTTTACTTGGTAGTTTTTGCGATAAGATCGTTTACGACAGGTGCTGTTAATTGTGGAATTGTAAGTGATGTTACTGGCAAAAGCCTATCCTTTGCAACAATTAAAGCCACTAATCAAGAGAGTGGAGAGGTTGTTTCTAGAATTGTGACTGATGAAAAGGGAAAGTATTTTATGATTCTTGATCAAGGTTCATATATTATTGAAGCGCATGATATGCACGGAAATCTTTCTGTGAGAAAGGGCTTGAAATTGCGAAAAAGAGATGCATTAGATATACCATTAACGCTTGCATAGCTATTGACAAATTAGTCAAAAGGTGCTATAATTAAACATCAAGAAGGGTAAGTTAAGATAAAAAAAGAAGGGGGACAAAATATGTTCACAAAGACTCACGCAGTTCTTTTGGTGATAGTTATAGTCATTTTAGTTTATTTGGGCTATCAGGAGATTGCTCCATGGTTGGAGCAACTACAGGAAGTATGTCGCTTCCCTAAAAATTAAAAAAGGAGACGATTCCATCTGGAATGTCTCCGTTTTTTTATTCTAAATTTTCACCTTTGCAATTCTCCATTTTTGAGCCAGGTCTGCACTCATGTCATTCCGGAAAGTATAATTTCTTGAGCGAGGGACGAGCTCAAAAAAATTAACTTATCCGGAATCTACGCCTAATATAGCCTGAGACTATATATTAAATCTATGGTCTTTATTTTAAATCCTAACCTTGGCAACCCTCCATTTTTGAGCCAGGTCTTTTTGAAATTCAATCTGAGCATCTGGAAATTCTTTTTGTATGATTTTCTCTAAGCCGTCTTTTTGTTCTGGACTGATCTCTATATATAATAAAATGTCGGCTCTGTGATTTGTAATATGTGTGTCAATCGAGTGTATTTGTTTGAGTAGCTTTCGGTAATGCTGTAAACCTTTTTCTGGGCTGTAGAGTGCTGATTTCGGTTCGTACTTCAAAACATCTTTTGGGGATTCCTCATATACTTTTTTTGAAAGATAGGGGAGGTTAGCGGTGATGACTATTGACCCACTTTGACGGAAAATCGAGACATATTTCTTGATGATAACTTCAAGTAAATTTCCTTGAATGAAAATAATCTTATGCTGCAGTTCTTGTTTAATAGCATTGTGCTTAGCAATTTTTAACGCTTTTCTGGAAATGTCAGTTGCAAAAAATTCAATGTTTTTATGAACAGGGATATTTTTTGCAATTGATATAATGATATTGCCACTTCCAGTTCCAAGGTCAATCACATCACTAATGAGATTAGGCTCAATGGATATTTCCTTGAGCACATCCTCCACAATCATTTCTGTTTCAGGTCGGGGAGTGAGTGTATGTTTAGTCACTTTAAAATTGATTCCAAAGAATTCTTTAGAGCCAATTATCTGAGAGATGGGCTTTTTGTTTATTCTCTGATTCACAAGTCTTCTAATTCTAAGGGACTGAAAAAATGAGGGTTTGAATTCAGGGTGCGTCAAAACAAACTCTCTAGATTTATTAATAGAAGATGAAATTATAATCTCTAAGTCAAGTATGGAAAGCTTATTTAGATATTTTTGCTGAAATTCTTTGATAGTCATTTTTGAAAAATAAAGTAAGTTTAATAATTACTTATAGTATACATTAAAAAAACCATCCACATAAGGCGGATGGTTTTTTGATATCGCTTAGCTTCCTTTTTCAATTTTTTTCTTTAAGTCTTCTTCTTGAAGTGATTCAATGATGCCGTCCATTTCTCCTTCAAGTGTTGATTCAATATTGCTCCAAGATTTTTTAATTCTGTGGTCAGTGATTCGGTCTTGAGGGAAATTGTAAGTCCTGATTTTTTCACTCCTGTCTCCAGTTCCGATTTGACTCTTTCTTTCATCTCCAAGTTCCTTAGCTTTCTTTTCTTCCTCTATTTGAGCGATACGACTCCTAAGAACTCCCATAGCTTTGTCTTTGTTCTTGTGTTGCGATTTCTGATCCTGACAAGCGGCAACAACTCCAGTAGGAATATGAGTGATTCTAACAGCACTGTTAGTCGTATTTACTGATTGTCCACCTGGACCAGAAGATGCATAAGTGTCAATTCGAAGGTCGCTTTGGTTAATTTTAATATCAACTTCTTCAACCTCAGGAAGGACAGCAACAGTAGCAGTTGAAGTGTGAATTCTTCCAGCTTTTTCAGTTTCAGGGATTCTTTGAACTCTGTGAACACCAGATTCATATTTCATTTTTCCGAAAATTTCTTGAGATGAGTCAGCAGAATTAATTCCAAAAATAACCTCTTTATATCCTCCAAGTCCAGTAGGATTTGAATTCATAATATCAATTTGCCATCCATTTTTTTCTGCGTATCTTGAATACATTCTGAAAAGGTCTCCAGCAAAAAGAGAAGATTCATCTCCTCCAGCTCCAGCACGAATTTCAACAATTACATTCTTGCTATCATTTGGGTCTTTTGGAATAAGGAGAGTTTCTAATTCTCTTTCTAATTTTTCTCGTTGAACAGAAAGCTCTGTGTTTTCCTCAAGGGCCATTTCTTTCATCTCCTCATCGTCCTCAGTGTTGATGATTTCCGCGTTTCCTTTCATTTCATGCTCAATTTTTTCCAATTTCAAAATAACCTCAACTACGTCGTTGAGTTCAGAATGTCTTTTACTAAGAGTTTTCATTTTTTCTGGATTTCCAGCGAGTTCTGGAGAATTAAGTTCCTCAGAAATTTGTTCAAACTCTTTTTTAATATCTTTAAGTTGTTTTTGCATATTTTTGTATAATAATATTCCTAATTAATTTTACCTTAAAATAGGTACAAAGTCAATCTAATGCGCATGAATAAAAGTTATTGGGGAATAATAAAACTCACCTCAGCTGTTAGCGCGTGGTGAGTAATAATTTCTTATTTGACAGTGTTTATTTAATTGTTGTCTTCGTATAAAATAGTAGTCATGATTATTGGATTGCAGCCATTGTCGTTATATACAGCTTGAGAGATTTGGGTAATTTCTGCTGCACTTGAGTTTGAAAAAATTTCGCTCAAGCATCTATCTAAATCTTCCTTTAGTTCAAGCGTTTTGCAAAACGAGTTAAAAACCTTAGACTTAATGCCCATAATAGAACTCCTTACGTTATTGTTTGAGATTATCTATCGATGTCAATTCTATACGTAACAATTGTATCAAGAAAAAGCTGATTTGTCAAGGGGAATCCATTGATTTTTGAGCTACTGTATGGTTTGATTAGCTTATCGAAGAAGTAGTTGTTTAATATTTTTATTTGAGGAGTTGGTTATGGGCCTTGAAATAACTTGTGTTGCTATTGTAGTTGGGATCGTTGTGATGGGGCTTTATGCCTTGAGTCATTTGAAGACTTGCTTAAATTGCGGAAGAGGCCTTGGGGATGCGGTGGATGAAATTCTCATTGTCTTTAGTCACAAGGAAAGTCAGGATGGAAGTGGTGAGATGATTGAGGATAAAAGCTTTTATCTTTGTAGAGGCTGTCTTGACTCTCAGAAATTGGATTATGATCATGTTATAGAGGAATTTGAGCAGGATAATCCATCATGTACTGGGAAAGAGCAGGTTCAGTTAAGAAAAATCATTGATAAGATTAACAATGGAGAATATGAGGAGGTATAGATATGAATAACATTACATTATTCATCATTAGAGACGACAGGAATGATATTCGGTGTGAGTCATTAGGTCATAATGAGAATACCGGGAAGTGGGCTGGTGCAGTAAATTTGTATAAGAATAAGTTTTTTCATTCGACATTGCTTTCAACAGGGCTTGTGTTTGACTCTGAAGAGGAGGCGATTGAGCATATGGAGGGAGTTGTGCAGAGTGTGCGTCGTTGTAAGGAGGTGTAGATTGTGTTTCAGGGTATCGAGAAATCTCGAGCCCTTTTTTATTTTGGAAAAATAAAAAAAGCAGGTCACGCGTTGCGTGGGTCCTGCTGTGAGCTTATTTTTCTAGATGTGTAAGGGAGTTAATAATTCTTTGTAGTTTAGCTTCGATTGCAGTCAAGTTCATTTTATTGAAAATAGATAAGATTTCTTGTATCTCGAAGGGAACCTTCAGTAGTTGGCAAAAAATGAACCAAGCTAGGTTGAATATGGTTAATCCAATAAACATTAATGTAAGTGATGTAGCAAAGTCTAAATCGGTTATTTTCGTCAAGACATTTATCCCAATCATAAAGGCGGGGATACTTACTACTGCAACAATGATCCAGAGGCTTTTAATGGCTATTTTGATGAGTTCATTATTCATGACTTCTCCTTTTTTGAAGTTAATGAGCTAGTGTTTGATTGCCTGTATATAATCATACTTGATGAAAGATGTCAATAAAGTAAGTGCATTCAAAGGCTTTTGGGATATAATTAGCACTCGCACTTGACGAGTGCTAATGAGTTGATATAATTAATTAAGAATAGTAATCATATTTAAATTATGAACGAAAGGCAAGAGAAAATTTTGTCAGCTGTGATTGAGGAATATACAAACTCAGCAATTCCAGTTGGTTCAAAAATTCTATCTCAAAAATACAATCTAGAAGCTAGTTCAGCAACAATTAGGAGTAATATGGTTGCGCTGGAGAATGATGGCTATTTATATCAACCACATATTAGTGCGGGAAGAATTCCCACTGACAAGGGTTATCGATATTTTGTTGAGAGCCTAATGGAAGATCGAGAGCTGGAGAAAAGAGAGCAAATTGAACTTCAAGAAGAACTCTTAAAGCTCAGAGCTCAGAATGTGAGACTTTCAAGAACAAGTGCAAAGCTACTTTCTGGAATTAGTAAGAGTTTAGCAATTAGCGGAGTGTTGGGCGAACAAGAGTTTCATGATTTTGGAATGAAAGAACTCTTGAATGAGCCAGAATTTCGAGAATTGGATGAAGTTTGCAGATTAGCAGAGGCTTTGGACTATGTAGATGAGATGTTTGAAAAAATAATAAGCGAGATGGAGACTGGTGAGACAAAGATTTTCATTGGTAACGAGAATCCAATTGATAAGATTTCGAACTGTTCAATGATCGTTTCTCCATATGAATTGGGAAATGGCGAAAAAGGAGTCTTGGCTCTGATTGGACCAAAAAGAATGGAATATGCTAAAAACAAGTCACTAATCGAATATGTGAAAAAAATATTAGGAACATCTGCATTTTTAATTATCATAACTAACACTCCTTGTATTTAGAAAGGAGATTAAAATATAAATAATATGGAAGATAGAAAAAATAAGGAGAATAAAAAAGAGACTAAGAAGGGAATCTTTAATAAAGAAAAAAAGAAGTCCAGTGAAGAACTATCGCAAGAGTATTTGGAGGGATGGAAAAGATGTCAGGCTGAGTTTGAGAATTACAAAAAAATTCAAGCTGATGAAAAAAGCGAATTATTGAAGTATGCTGCCAGAAATATTGTTACCCAAGTAATTCCAGTCGTTGATAATTTTGCTTCATCTGTGACTCACATTCCAGAGGATCAAAAAGATGGTCCATGGGTTCAAGGAATTATGTATATTCAAAAACAATTACTAGATGTTCTAAATGAAAATGGGGTAGAAGAGATTGATGTTAATGTTGGAGATGAATTCGACGCAAACATCTGTGAAGCAATTGAGGAGAACAAGCAAGACACTGATGAAGAAGAGTCAGAGTCTGGAAATGAGGTTAAAAAAGTTATTTTAAAAGGATATAAAATTGGTGAGAAAATTATCCGTCCAGCAAGAGTGGTAGTTGGGTAAAAAAATGGGAACCACAAGCGAATTATCGCGAGGGTTCCCGGTCATAAAAGGAGGTATATGACTCTTTGAATGTAGCGTATTAAGGTAAATTTGTCAATAAAATATTACATTTGTCATTCTGAACTTGTTTCAGAATCCCGATATCATAGAGGGTGTTTACCAAAGCAAGAAGATCCTGAAACAAGTTCTTACTCTGTCATTCCGGAAAGTATAATTTCTTAGACGAGGTATGAGTCTGAAGAAATTAACTTATCCGGAATCTACGCTAAGTATAAGCTGAAGCCATATATTGAATCTGTGGTTTTCGGTGGTGTGGATTCTGGATAAACTATTTTCCGGAATGACAGCAGGGAGATGCTGATTTCATAGTAATAAGTAATAAAAATATAAATTAATCACACAGCGTTCATTGAATTTTCAATGGGTGTAGGTGTAGAAAAAATATGGGAAAGATATTAGGAATTGATTTAGGAACAACAAATAGTGCAATGGCTATTGTTCAAGGTGGAAAACCAGAAATCATTGAGAACAAAGAAGGAAACAGAACGACTCCTTCAATCGTTGCAATGTCAAAGAATAATGAAAGACTAGTTGGTCTTGTTGCAAAGAGACAAGCAGTGACTAATCCTGAAAATACTTTGTTTTCAGTAAAGCGTTTGATTGGTAGAGCTTTTAAAGACAGTGATGTTCAAGAAGACATCAAATTGATGCCTTTTAAGATTGTTGAAGGTGAAAAGGGTGCAACTAATGTAAAGATGGGAGACAAGGACTACACTCCTCGTGAAATCTCAGCAATGGTTCTTCAAAAATTGAAAGCTGACGCAGAAGCAAAGCTAGGTGAGACTATTGAAGAGGCTGTAATCACAGTTCCTGCATACTTTGATGACTCTCAAAGAAAAGCAACTAAGGAAGCTGGAGAAATTGCTGGCTTGAAAGTAAAAAGAATCATCAATGAACCAACTGCTGCTGCTCTTGCTTATGGTTTTGACAAGAAAGCTAATGAAAAGATTGCAGTATACGACCTTGGAGGGGGAACTTTTGACATTTCAATTCTTGAGGTTGGAGATGATACTGTTGAGGTGATGTCAACAAATGGTGATACTCATCTTGGAGGAGATGACTTTGATCAAGCAGTCATCAACTGGATTATTTCAGAATTCAAAAGCCAGGAAGGAATTGACCTGGGTAATGACAATCTTGCTCTTCAAAGAATTAAGGAATCTGCTGAAAAAGCTAAAATTGAACTTTCAACTGCAGAACAAACTGAAATCAATCAACCGTTCATCACAACTGATGATTCAGGGCCAAAACATCTTGTGATGACTCTTTCAAGAGCTAAATTGAATGAATTGGTGGATGAGCTTGCTCAAAAAACTCTTGAGCCAGTGAAAAAAGCTTTGGCTGACGCAAAGCTTGAAAAAGATGGAATCAACGAAATTATTATGGTTGGTGGAATGACAAGGATGCCATTGATTCAAAAAGTTGTTGAAGATTTCTTTGGTAAAAAACCAAACGCTTCTGTGAATCCTGATGAGGTTGTGGCGATGGGAGCTGCGATTCAAGGTGGAGTTTTAGAAGGAAGTGTGAAAGACGTACTTCTTCTAGATGTGACTCCATTGACTCTTGGAATCGAAACTATGGGAGGTGTTTCAACTCCATTGATTGAGAGAAACACAACTGTTCCAACAAAGAAAGCCCAAACTTTCTCAACTGCTGCTGACAATCAACCAAGTGTTGAAATTCATGTTCTTCAAGGAGAAAGAGAGATTGCTACAGGAAACAAATCTCTTGGAAGATTCATTCTGGATAGTATTGCGCCAGCTCCAAGAGGAATTCCTCAGGTTGAAGTTACTTTTGACATCGATGCTAATGGAATCTTGAATGTTAGTGCGAAAGACAAGGCAACAGGAAAAGAGCAGTCAATCAAAATTGAAGCTTCATCTGGAGTAAGCGAAGAAGAGATTGAAAGAATGAAGAAAGACGCTGAAGCTCACGCTGAAGAAGACAAGAAGAAGAAAGAAGAAGTTGAAGTGAAAAACACTGCTGACTCATTGATCTACTCAACTGAAAAAGCAATGAAGGAATCTGGAGAAAAAGTTCCAGCTGACAAGAAAAAGCCAGTTGAAGAAAAAATCGAGGCTTTGAAGAAAATCAAAGACGGAGATGACATCGAAGCAATCAAAAAGGCAACTGAAGAACTTTCAACAGAAGCCCAAAAGATTGGTGAAGAACTCTACAAAGCAGCTGCTGAAGCTGAACAAAAAGAAAAAGCTGAAGCAGAAGGAGGAGAAAAGAAGGACGGAGAGGAACCAGTAAAAGACGCTGAAGTAGAAGACGACAAAAAAGAAGATAAAAAAGAGGAAAAGGAAGAAGAGAAAAAGTAATTTTCCCCAGCCCCCCTTCTTTTTTAAGGGGGAGGAATTAGAGGACGGATTTCGCTTGAAAGAGTAGGAGAGGATTATTAGGTAAAACAAAAAACAGCCTCGAAAGAGGCTGTTTTTTGCTAGAAAAAATCCGGAAACTCTTGACTTTTATATAGTTATGTGATAAAATTATAGGTCACAGTTCTTTTGATTTAAGTAAGGTCAAATGTTTGGTCTTTTAATAAAAACAGAGAGGGGTATAAAAAGGAATTTAATTCTTATTCTTGTTTTCATTGCTTTCAGTGTTACTGGGGCAGCAATGTGGAATTATTTAAGCACAGGTAATGTATTTAAATGTAAGCCGAAAGAAAAACATTATCCGTGGTTATTATCAATTGACTCAGGCTTCTTCGCCACATTTGTAATGTGGATTGCAATGAGTATTCCCAAATAGTGGAGCTAGTATAAGTCAATGGGTTATATTTTCTATAAAAAAAGTAAAGAAGGAGACAATAATGAGTAAGGTTTTGATTTTTGATGAAAAGGATAGGATGTCTGGGTTTGGAACAATAGGTTGGTCAGGTGATCCATCGATCACCTCTATTAGCTGCAAATGGGGAGTGTGTAGATTTAATAGCCGAACAAAAAAAGCTCTGAAGCCAACCAAGGAAAAGGCAAGATTTTCCCGTTTGGATTATGATCGCCATGAGAATCTACAAGAAGGAGTTCGGGTAGTTAGAGTCATTAGTGAACGTTTTGGGCGGATTGGTAGAGGGTACGTTCATGGGTTTAAGAACTCAATCATTGTTATTAGGTGCCTCAATGGGTTTGGTGATATTGAATTTGACTCTAAAATTAGAGAGGGATTTATGCCTGTCTTGGGAAGATGTTGGTTTGAGTATGTGGATGATAAGAAGTTAGTTTGTCCAGATTGTGGCTCAGATCAAGTGGATTCCAATTACTGCGGAAATTGTGGCTGTAAGTTAACTAGCGTAGAATAATAAATCAATTCAATCAACAAAAAGGAGATATGGATTATGAGTAAATGGGCAGGATTAGCTATTGTAGGAATTTGAATAGGAGTGGCGATTAGTGCTTTTAGTCCCGGTGCTTCTGATATTGGGACTGTTGCATTTTTCGCTATGGTAGCTTCAGCAGCTGTTGGATTTTTTGACTCGTTGTAGGTATTTAGTATCGCTCGCGGAGAAATAATTTCTCCCGAGCTTTTTTTATTCCCCAAAAACCTGTCATCTCGACCGAAATGGAGCGACGGAGGAGTGAAATGCAGTGGAGAGATCTCAACCTCTCAACACACCACACACATAATTTCAAATGATTATCCATGAAACGAACTTCGACTCTTCTATTTTTTACTTAAAGAAAGATGTAAACTTGACGCTGCAAAGCTGCAACTATTGACAAATTGGGTATTTTAGCTTATTGTTTAATATCCAATGGAATAAACTATTGGAAAAACATAAGGGAGTGGTCTTATGGAATCGTCAGATGATAGAATATTTTATTCACCAAAAGAAAAGAAACTTTTCTATGTTGTTGAGTGCCAGACCAGATCTGGTAATTCGAAAGAAGTAATTAGCAGTATGACAGATGCTTGTTATGAGCTTAGTAGGGTTATTGTCGGAGACATGATTGACGATGACAGAGTTGAGTTTGCTCCGGTTCCGGGATCCTCGAGAAGATTCATCGGAATGAAAGTTTTTTGGATTGAAGACATCGATTCGGATTCTGTGGATGATTCCGTTCAGCGCATTGATAATGAACATTGGACTATGCAAGGGTGGCTGGAAAACTAAATCACTGGAGGAGCTATCTCCTTAATACTGAAACTTATAAACGAGATTTTAGGATAATAACTTGCTTATTGTAATACAATGAGTAAGTTTTTTTATTTAGCCCCCCCCCATAATTGTCATCTCGACCGAAATGGAGCGACGGAGGAGTGAAATGCAGTGGAGAGATCTCAACCTCACAACACACCACGCGCATAATTCCAAACAATCACCCCTGAAACGAACTTCGATTCTTTTGTTTTTTACTTAAAAAATCTCGTTAAAGTTTCATGGATAATCATTTGAAATTACCAAAATCGTTTGTTATCCTGAATTTATTTGCACTACAATAGTCAGTATTCCAAAATCTCAACGAGTCAAAGCAATCCACCACCTTGTCATTCTGGAAAGTATAATTTTGCCTTCTAGTGTCTTGAATGGTAGAATATATGAATTTGGGTTGACTTTTTGATGGATATGTGATAATATTATCCAGTTGTAGTTTTTTGAAGCAAAGGTAAAATATTTAACCCAACAAATCTATTTTATACAAGGAGTCTGTAATGAAAAAAGATAAATGGGCACTTTCTTTTTGCAAGAGGGGAAGAGAGGGAAGGAAAGAGCCAGAGAATTGCGATGTTGAAATCACAGTTACTTCCGATGGTAAGAGAGTAGCAATCGGATATTCGGAACGAAGCTGGGACTCTACTGAAAATGGCAATCATAAAGTCGCATTTGAGGTAGGTAATGAAGATATTCCTGGAATTTTTTGCGAAGGAGAATTATGGCAAATTCATTTTACGGCAAAGAAGAGAAGTCGATTTTTTTCTCTAGTTAGTGAAACCGAAAATGAATTCTCTCATAAGCTGGATCTCCCGAAGATTAGTATTGAGACGGACGGAATTCAATTGATAGTAAATGGGGTTAATATCGAGGAGCTTGCAAAGCCTTCGAGAAAGTCTAAGGAGTTGAAAAAAGAATAAATAGAAAACAATATCGCTCGTGGAGAATTAATTTTTCTCCACGAGTTTTTTTATTCCTACAGTTTTTTATCATCCCACAATTTCCTCCTCCCCTCTGAAGGGGAGGATTGAGGAGGGGTTAGAGACTTTAATCAATTACGAACATGCTCGTTTTTGTGAGTAGGGGTGGGTAGTTGAGTGTCTGAGGGTTGACTTTCTGGTAAACATATGTTAAATTTAACCATCAAGTTCTTTTTATTTGTAGTGGAGTGCAAGCTCCATTTTTTGTGAAAAAATAAGGAAGGAGACAATGATGAATTCAAGAAACGTTTTGATTTTTGACAAGAACAACAACATTGCGGGTGTCGGAAAGATTTCCTCTAAAAGATCCATAGGTAACGTTAATATTTGTTGTGAGGGCGGAATTTATGGTTTTGATCGTCAAACAAGAATAGCTAAGCGTCCAACTGATGAATTTGGGAGATTTGTATGCCTAGTCCATGATCAACCTGAGCTCAGGCCTCAAGATGACTCTAAGGTAGTTAGAGTTATCAGTGAGAGGTTTGGGTATCTTGGTGAAGGACGTGCTGTAGGGGGTCGGGACTGCATGACTGTTAGCTGTCCTGATGGCTCAGGTGATACTGATTTTGACCCTGATACCAAAGAAGCATTCCTGCCTTTTTTTGGCAAATGCTGGCTTGAATACAATTGTAATTAAAATTAATACATAGGAGGAAGCTAATGATTTTGACACTTGTTGTAGTTTTCGTTGTATGTTCATTGGTAGCAGCAGGGCTGTTGAATCATCAGACTACGGGCAACGTGTTCAAATGTGATCCTAAGATTATCCATTTTCTATGGTTGCTGAGCGGTTGCATAGGTGTATACGCTGCATTTGTAGTATGGATAGTATCGTATATGCCTAAGTAGCTCTGTAAATAGCAGATCTTTTAGGGCTTAACAATAACAAGAAGGAGACTGTATTATGTCTGAATGTGAAAAAGTTTTGGGAGGAATTTGGATTGACGGGAATAGATTTTTTATTGTATGCGATGACTCGCCTATGAAGCTTTGCGACTGCCTTAGTGTCATCTTTAAGGTTAATAACACTTACGATTATCTGACATGTGAGAATAGTGAAGACAACAAGGGTGGCCATCTTAAAATCACCGGCCCCGAATCGAAAATCAAAGAATTTCTGGCAGAAATTCGACCTGTTTTCTGTCGCTAAGTGCCTGTAAGATGTGAACAAAACAATAGGAGGACTAATTATGTCGTTGTTTGGTGAAAAGGTTTTTTATTCGGAAAAGGAGAGAATCCTTTTTAGTATTGATGAGTGCTGGATTAGTTCTGGTGATGCACGGAAGATAGGAGAGAAGCTAATTGAGGTTTCGGATATACTTGCCAGGATTGCCTAGGATAAGAGCGCGACTGTTATGCAGGAGTCGATCTCAATGTGTTCACGAAAGTATATGGGTCAAAGGGTTTTTTATGTTGAAAACGTCGATCCTAGTAATGTGGCTATTCACATCCAACGCCTTGATAAGGGTTGGACCATGAGAGCCTGGTTGGAAAACTAACTGGAGCAATTGTAAAGCATTGTGGATGTATCGCTCGCGGAGAAGTAATTTCTCCCGAGCGTTTTTTTATTCCTACAGTTTTTTTATCATCCCCCAATTTCCTCCTCCACTTCAAAGGGGAGGACTGAGGAGGGGCTAGAGACTCTAAACAATCTACACACATAATTTCAAATAATCACTTGCTATACCTCTTTTTCTATTGACAAAACCTTTTAAATATGCCACTATACAGAGTCCTTTTAACAAGGTTATTTGCCAGTAAATTTTTTGGAGGTGCAAGAGAAATGTTTAAGTTTATGTTTGAGTTAATTAAGATCGCGGTTGATGGGATATTTGGGTTGATTATGTTGATCATCGGCATTGGAGTGATTGGGATGCTAATTTTGGCCATTTGGGGATCGATTAGTGCGGCCTTATCTGGCACTAAAATTGCAATAGGTGGAGCTGTGTTTGCTTGCTTGCTTCTGTAGGGGATATTAGGTAATACAGGCTTATTGCCCAAAAAAATAAGAAGACCACTAGAAATGCTTGATCAATCACTGACCGATTATTCCGATCGGGATATAGTCCGGACTACCGGAATTCCTCTACAGAAGATAAGGGAAATACGTAGTAAAGATTGAAAGGGAGCAGGAAGTGAATAATGCTCACTCGAGAATAATTCTTGAGTGAGTTTTTTATTTCCTTGAAAATTTTTCATATTGTTTCAAGCTTGTCATCTCGACCGAAATGGAGCGACGGAGGAGTGAAATGCAGTGGAGAGATCT
>JBHPHA010000013.1:0-32262 GCA_042569905.1 Patescibacteria group bacterium | reverse complement strand
AGGAATATTATCACAAATAAATACTTTTGACAAGAGCTGAATCCAAAGAAAAATATGGAATATGAAATTTGCTATTTGATTGGAGAGTCAAAGGAAGTTGAATTAGATTCTATTAAGGAAGGTGTAGAGAAAATCGTTACAGAAGCTGGAGGAACTTTTATTGAAGGAGAGTTTAAGGAAAAGAGAAAGATGGCATATGAAATAAAGAAAGAAATCAGAGGAATATATGTAGCAAGACGATTTAATGTAGACAAAAACAGCGATGCTGTTTCAGAAATTACTGGAGAATTGAATCTGAATAATGATGTTTTGAGATTTATTGTGGTGAAAACTGATGAGCTTCCAGAATTAAGAGAGTCCGAGTTAGACAGTAACGGTAAGGTTGTTGAGAAAAAAGTAGAAGAAAAGAGATCTAGACCAGTTAAGAGGACTTTAAGGAAAGAAGCTAGAGAAGTGAAGAAAGAGGAGGTTAAGGAAGTGAAGAAAGAGGAGGTTAAAAAAGAGGAAGTAAAAAAGGAAGAAGTAAAGAAAGAAGTAAAAAAAGAAGAGGTCAAAGATGATAAGAAGAATGATTCTAAAAAAGAGCCTGAAAGCAAGGAAGAATTCGATAAAAAGTTAGATGATCTTTTAAATATCTAAAATAAAAAATAACCTTAATTAATTACTAAGTAATGTAGTAGTTAATTAGTAAAAACATTATGAATGTAAACAAGGTGATTATAGTGGGTCGTCTTACTAGGGACCCAGAAGTAAGAACAACCAATTCAGGTAGTACAGTGGCTAATGTTGGTGTTGCAACGAATCGTTTTTGGAAGGATCAAGGTGGACAAAAACAAGAGCAAACCGAGTTTCATAATATAGTGTTATTTGGAAAAACTGCAGAGTTGGCCGGGCAATATTTAGTAAGAGGTCAGGAGGCATATTTTGAAGGAAGATTGCAAACAAGTTCCTATACCGGAAAAGATAATGTTGAAAGAAAGACTACTGAAATAGTGGCGGAAACAATGCAATTTGGAAGTAAGCCTCAGGGTGGTGGTTATGCAGGTGGAGGAAATT
The DNA here is from genome assembly GCA_042569905.1 of Patescibacteria group bacterium. Lineage (GTDB taxonomy): Bacteria > Patescibacteriota > Minisyncoccia > Moranbacterales > UBA9337 > JBHPHA01. The sequence continues at coordinate 31,206 of JBHPHA010000013.1, read as the reverse complement.
CTCAAGCACCAGCTCAAAACAATCAGCCAGTAGGTGCTCCAGCTCCAGCTTCAGCTCCAATTCCAAATCAAAACACTTCAGTACCAGCTCCTCAACCAGTAGCTGATGAGAATATACCAACAATCAATCTGGACGATGAGCCAGGTGAGGTAAGAATAGAAGATGTTCCATTTTAAGGAACTTTAATTAAATTGATTTAAAGATTTTAAAAATATGACAGTTAAAAATTGTTATTTCTGTGAAGAAAAAATAGAAAAAGTTGACTATAAGGATGCTTATTTTCTAAGAAGGTTTATGAATTCTCAAGGGAAAATTTATCCACCTAAAAGGCATTCAATTTGCGCAAAGCATCAAAGAGCTTTAACTAGGGCAATTAAAAAGTCTAGAATTATGGGACTTGTTCCTTTTGTGATTAAATAAATCATTATTGACTAATAGTGAGTGAAAAGTTTTTTTACCTACTATTATATATTATTTAGTATGTTGGGAATTAATGAGGTAAAATCAGGAAAGTGTATTGTTTTTGATGGTGAACCATACAAGGTTTTGCATGATGAACACTCAAAGACAGGAAGAGCTGGTGCAGTTCTTAGGACTAAGTTGAAGAACTTAATTACGGGAGCTGTTCTGGATAAAACTTTCCAAGGTGCTGATAAATTGGAAGAGGCTGACATATCAAAATCCAAGGCTCAATATTTATATTCTGATGGCGATGATTATGCGTTTATGGATAATGAATCTTATGAGCAGTTTACTCTTGATAAGGAGGTTTTGAGTGATATAATTGGATACTTAATTGAAGGGACAGAGGTTAATTTATTGAACTTCAATGATGATCCCATAAATGTCGAATTGCCAATTAAGATGAATCTTAAGGTTATAGATGCTCCTCCTGGAATAAAGGGGGACACTGCTTCTGGTGGAGACAAGGTTGTGACCTTGGAAACCGGACTTAAAATAACTGCACCATTGTTTATTAATAATGATGATGTGGTTGTTGTTAACACTGAAAAAGGAGAGTACGTTTCAAGGGCTTAGCTTTGAATTGTGATTATAAAAAACGCGTGTAAAAACGCGTTTTTTTGTTGACAAAATTATTAAAATATAGTAAACTATGAAGTTAAAGTTTCGGGTAGTTTTTTGATAAAAATAAACATCAAGGAGGTTTTAATTGTGTTGAAAGTTTTGTTTTCTAATGTAAGAGATGGGAATATGGGATTGAATGTGAATTTGGACGTAGAAGTGGCTTGGGAGAATCGTGAGAGATTTTTGAGCAGGAATGGTCTTGATCATAAAAAAACTTTTTTTATGGGTTGTTCTCACGGAACTAATATTGGGTTGGTTAATCAAGTACAAGGCGTTGGCCCATTTGAAATGGATGATATGGACGGTTTCATTACTTTTGATCCTGAGATATCATTAGCTTTTGCGCCAGCAGATTGTATGCCAATAGTTTTCTCTTGTGTTGACAGTGCTGAAACTGTAAGAGGGATTGCATTAGCTCATGCAGGATTAAAGGGGCTTACGAGCTTAATCGCAGCGAAAATTGTTCGCGAGATTGACAAAGCTGCAAAACAAAAAGGTATTGATAAATACCGCCTTGATGTTAACTTTTTGAATTACATTAAAACTTGTTGTTACCATGAGGGGTTAGACTTAATGACGATAGGTATGCTTCAAGTAGGTGCTCTATTGAATTCCTGTGATGCGCCTGGGTTTAGTGAATGTAAGATACATCCATATGGAGACCCTGTGTGCACTTGTTGCACTAAGGATGGTTATGGAGGGTATGAATATTTTTCACACAGTCGATCATATAACTCAATGAAAGGTACGGCTAATTACCCTCATCTGGATACTAGCCCTGAGGGAAGAAACTTAGTGGCAGTAAGTTTTTCGGTATAATGATGTAATTGAATGTAAATCGCTTTAGAATAAAATTCTGAAGCGATTTTTTTGTGCAAACTTGATGGATTTGAAACTTCTTTGAAACAGTGTTAAAATTTAAATATATGGAAAATAAAATTATAATGTACACTGATGGAGGTGCAAGAAATAACCCAGGACCAGCAGGTATTGGTGTTTGGATTGAAACTCTAAATAAGGAGTACGGAGAGTATATTGGAGAAAAAACAAATAACGAAGCGGAATATGAAGCGCTTATTTTTGGTTTGAAAAAAATAAAATCCCTTTTGGGTAAAGTTAAGGCAAAACAGGCAGATGTCTTGTGTTACCTTGATAGTGAGCTTATTGTAAAGCAATTGAATCATCAATATAGATTGAAAGATGAGCGAATTCAGGCGTATTTCATTGAAATTTGGAATTTGATGTTGGATTTTGGAGTGGTTAATTTTTCTCACGTTAGAAGAGAGAGTAATAAGATTGCTGATAGATTAGTAAATGAGGCAATTGATGAAAATGTTAATCAAGGCAGGCTTTTGTAGATAATGTTTTTAGTGTAGTGGTTTATTTTTAATAATATTTTATTATATGAGAAAGAAAATAATTTGGATAAGTATCATTTGCTTATTGATCGGAGGAATTTTTTGGTTCATGAATCGCGGTGATAGTGACAAAGAATATATTACAGCCAATGCTTCTTTGGGTGATGTGAGTCAGGTTATCTCAGTAACAGGTGAAGTCGTGTCAAAAAACAGGGTTGATATTTCATCTGAGATAAGTGGAGAGGTTGAAGATGTTTTCGTGAAAGTAGGGGATTATGTGGAGAAAGGGCAGCAGATTGCTAAGATTGATACAAGTATTTTAATTTCTCAATTGAGAGAGGTGCGTGAAGCTCTTCGCGTAAAAGAGGAGGCTGAAAAATTAGTTAGAAGACAGTGGGATGATAATACTCCAGAACAGAGATCTTCTGCGATTGCAGCAACTAATCAGGCAAGACAGGCTGTTAGAACTGCCGAGAAAAGAGTTCAAAGAGGTAATGTATTTTCTCCTATTGAAGGATTAGTTTCGTCACTAAAAGTTGAAAAGGGAGAATTAGCGATTGCTAATGGAGTTATTTCTACTGTGTTGAGGGATGACTTGCTAGAGATTGAGGCTGAGGTTCCTGAATCAGATATTGCTGAACTTGAGGTTGGTCAAATGGCAACACTTGAATTTGATGCGTTTGATATGGAAGACAGTAATGAAGTGAATGCGAAAATAAGTCAAATTTATCCAGCAGCAACTATTATTCAGGATGTTGTATACTATAAGGTTAAATTAGAAATTGTCGGTAGTGACGCAAGAATAAGGCCAGGAATGAGTGTGGATATTGATGTGCTAACTAGCGAAAAGAAAGGTATACTTACTATCCCAGGTCAAGCTGTTAAACAAATAAATGGTGAGAAATTCGTTACAATTTTAAGCGAAAGCAATGAAGAAGAGCGAAGAATGATTGAGAGTGGTATAAGGAGTGATGATGGGGTGATTGAGATTATCTCTGGAATCAAGGAAGGGGAAAGGGTTGTAATCTTAGTAAAAGAGTAAAGAAATGATTGAGGCTAGAAATCTTACAAAAATTTATAGGAACGAAGAAGTTGAGACTAGAGCTCTCAATGGTGTTACTTTTAATATTCAAAAAGGCGAATTTGTTGCGATAATGGGTCCGTCTGGGTCTGGTAAATCAACTTTAATGCAAATTCTGGGTTTTTTGGATCGATATACTTCAGGAGAATATGTTTTTGAGGGAGAGGAAGTGAAAGATTTTTCGAAAAATAAGTTAGCAGAGGTGAGAAATCAAAAAGTTGGTTTTATTTTTCAATCTTTTAATTTACTTCCAAGGACTACTGTTTTAGAGAATGTTGAACTTCCTCTTTTGTATGGTGAAAAGGGTAGTACTCTTAATAATAAGCAGAGAAGAGAGATTGCAATAGAGGCGCTGAAAGCTGTCGGTCTTGAGCATCGTTTGAATTATTTTTCGAATCAAATTAGTGGAGGAGAAAAGCAGAGAGTGGCGGTTGCAAGGGCTCTTGTTAATAATCCCGATATTATTTTTGCTGATGAGCCTACTGGTAATTTGGATTCAAAATCTGGTCTTCAGGTAATGAAAATACTTCAAGACTTAAATAGTCACGGTCATACTATTATTTTAGTTACACATGAGACATATACCGCTGAGCATGCTAGGCGTATATTGCGTATGATGGATGGGAAGATTGTTTCTGATGAAAAGGTTCAGAAAAGAAGGGATGCAAATCATGAAGATTTATTGAAGTAGGATTTTAAGAACCTAAGAATGTATGAATTTATTGAATCCAATTAAAATTTCTTTCAAAAATTTAATGGCGGCTAAAACCCGTTCTTTTTTGACTATTCTAGGTGTCATTATCGGGGTTTCAGCGGTAATCGTTATTTTTGCTATTGGAAAAAGTGCTCAGGAACTGATTCTTGATCAAGTAAGAGGAATTGGGTCTAATTTAATTGGTGTTCTCCCTGGATCCTCTGATGAGAGTGGTCCACCTGCAGCAGTTATGGGTATTTCAATTACAACATTAACATATGAAGACCTGCAGGCATTGAAAAACAAAAGAAATATCCCTGAAATAGAGGATGTTGCTGGATATGTAATGGGAACAGCTTCTGTGTCATACGAGGATACGGATCTAGGGTCATCTGTTACGGGAACTACCGAGAGTTATATTGATGTTGAAAATACGGAAGTAATAAAGGGAAGATTTTTTACTGAAAGTGAGGAGCGAGGAGGGTCTAGAGTGGCAGTTTTGGGTGTAAGTATTGCGAAGGATTTAGGTTTATATGAAGGTGATATTGAATCTGCTCACATCATCCTTCCTAAGAAGATGAAGATTGGTGATCAAAATTATTCAGTAATTGGGATTTTTAAGGAAAGAGGGTCAGCCGCCTTTGGTGTGTCTAGTCAGGATGACACTATTTTTGTTCCACTCAAAACTGCTCAGAAATTAATTCTTGGGATTAATCATCTGGGATTTATTAGGGTAAAAGTCGAATCTACTGAAGCAATTGATCGTGCTAAGATTGGAATTGAAAATGTTTTGCGAGATAGGCATGATATTGATAATCCGAGTGAAGATGATTTTTCTGTGAGGGATCAGGAGAGTGCAATTGAGATGATTGGGAATATTACAGATGTACTTAGATATTTTCTTTTAGCTATCGGGACAATAGCATTGATTGTTGGTGGTGTGGGGATTATGAATATAATGCTTATTGCAGTTAATCAGAGGGTTCACGAAATTGGACTTAGAAAGGCGATTGGAGCTAGGGAGAGCGATGTATTGACTCAGTTTGTTATCGAATCAGCAACGATTTCTTTTGTTGGAGGGGTAATCGGAATTATCTTTGGCGTATTTGTATCGTTTATTATTTCAATTATTGCAAAAAGCGCGGGGTATAATTGGATGTTTATTATTTCCCCTTGGTCAATTATTATTGCTGTGTCAGTCTCTGTTTTGATTGGAATTGTATTTGGCTTGTGGCCAGCGAATAAAGCTTCTAAGATCAGTCCAATGGAAGCCTTAAGACATGAATAGACTTATATTTTTATATTATGTTAAAATTTTTTATTGCAATTAAATTAGCCCTTAGGAATATTCGTTCCAATGTTGGTCGGACGATTATTTCTCTTTTAGGTATTGTTATCGGAGTTACAGCAATAGTTCTGGTGTTATCTTTCGGTTTTGGTATGAAGAGTTATGTTATTGAGCAAATTGAGGCTTTTGGGAGTGATGTTATTGAGATTGAGATTAAGACTCCTAATACAGCTCATACTTCTGCGGCAAATGCGGCAAGTATAGCAGGGGGTTTGCAGATAACAACATTTAAAATTGAAGATGCTGAGGAAGTTGCTAAACTTAATAATATAGGTGACTGGTATGCAGGCGTTATGAATCAGCAACTAGTTAATTATAAGCGAAAGAATAAGCAAACATTTGTGATGGGAATAACTCCCGGAATGATTAATGTGGATGATATGATGAAGATTGATACAGGTGTTATGTTTGAAGATGAAGACAATGATGGGAATAAGAAAGTGGTAGTTTTGGGATCGAAAATTAAAAATGATTTTTTTGGAGAAGATGATGCGATAGGAAAAAGTATAAAAATAAAAGGTCAAAGCTTTAGGGTTATAGGCGTCTTAGAGTCTAGGGGTGCGGCAGCATTTTTTGATTTTGATGATGTTTTATATCTTCCAATAAAAACTCTTCAGAAAAGATTAATAGGTGCAGATTATATGCAGTTTGCTATGTTTAAGGTTAAGGATGAGGGGTTGATGGAACAGACTGTTGTTGAGATGGAGGGTATTATGAGGGAAGAGCATGACATTGATGATCCAGATGATGATGATTTTGCTGTAATGTCCATGGCTGAGGCGAGGGATATTATGGACCAGGTGTTTGCCATTGTTAATTTCCTATTGCTCAGTCTTACGTCCATATCATTGATTGTTGGTGGGGTTGGTATAATGAATGTGATGTACGTAGCTGTAGTGGAAAGAACTCCTGAGATTGGGCTTCGAAAATCAGTGGGGGCACATGAGAGCGATGTGATGTGGCAATTTATTTGGGAGTCAGTATTTATTACGCTCATTGGCGGAATCATTGGAATATTTTTTGGCTATATCTTAACTATAATTGCAACAGGAATTGCTATTAAATATGGATTTTTAATTGAATTTGAGGTAAATTCTTTTTCTATCTTAATCGCACTTTCATTCTCTGTTTTGGCTGGAGTTATTTTTGGAATCTGGCCAGCTAAGAAAGCTTCAATGATTAATCCAATGGAAGCTCTTCGCAAGGAATAGACTATGGCACGGTTAAGTCATAGTGTCAATATTGTTAACCCCTCGCTGTCTGTGTTAAAATTACTAGTAATCGCAAGTGATGGATAATATTAAAAATTAAAAAAAAGAATATGGAAAAAGACTTGGATCAGGAGGAGACAAAGGGTATATTTAATTTTAAAATAATTCTTTTGTTGATTCTTGGGTTTATCTTGGGAATGATGATTAAAAATGAGTCAATTGATAAGATCGCTGCTGGTTTTGATGACTACAGAATTAAATCTTATGAGCAGGGTCATGATTTTGATGCAATTAGTAAAAAAATCGAAGAACAGAGAGATAGTGAAGAGATGGATATTGAAGAAGTAGACGGTAACTAATTTTTGGAAGCTTGGTTGAGAAATAATTTTTAAAATTAATAAAAAAATGGAAGAAGAAAAAATAAAGGATATTTCAGTTGAGGAGATTATAGAGGATTTGAATGGTGATTTGGATGTAAAAAAAGATTGTCCTAAGAATAGTAAGATTAAGAATTTAATCGCACTTTCTATTTTGCTAGGGGGATTGTTTCTAGGTAGTCTTTTCGTTGATTTGTCTCAACTTGTTCAAGGTGGGGGAGTTTCTAGAAAAGCTCTAAATGATAAGGGTGTTTTTAGTTTAGACGATAAGACATGGGTATCTTACGCTGAGCCAATCGTTACAATGGAGGTTGTAAATGATGAGGAATGTGTGGAATGTAATGCGGATGAGACTTTAGTTATTTTAAAGAAATTAATCCCAACAGTTCTTTCTGAAGATGTTGAGTATGACAGCAAAAAAGGAAAGAGCGTTATTGAGACAGCAGGGTTGAAATCTATTCCAGCTTTTGTTTTCTCAAAGGAAATTGAAGATACAGAATTTTTTGCTCAAGCTCAGCCAATTTTTGACAAGCAAGGAGATAAATATGTTTTAAACACTGCGCAACTAGGGTTGCCAATAGGTAAATATATCAGCTTACCAGAAATCAATGAGGACGCTGTTAGATATGGTTCTGATGATGCAAGTGTGAAATTAGTTCAATTTTCAGATTTTCAATGTCCTTACTGTAAATCATATCACTCAACGGTAAGAAAGGTTGTTGATGAGTATGGTGATGATGTACAGTTTGTTTTTAAGCAACTTCCTTTAGAGTCAATACATCCAAAAGCAATGGATGCTGCATTGTCTTCCGAATGTGCTAATGAACAAGGTAAATTTATTGAATATGCTGATAAACTTTTTGCTAATCAGGATAGTTGGAGTGATAGTGTTGATAATCATGTGTTCAAGAATTACGCTATACAACTTGGTTTGAATGCAGAACAATTCAATACTTGTCTAGATGAAACTAAATATGCTGATAAGGTTAGTGCTGATATGGCAGAGGCAGATTCTTTTGGAGTTTCAGGAACACCGGCAATTTTCGTGAATGATCAGTTTAAAGGGGGAGTTCTCCAAGAGGACATGTTAAGATCAATGATTGACAGTGCGCTAGGTAATGACATTGTTGACGAGGAGAATGGAGAAATTAAGGAATAAGAAATTTCTAGTTATTCTATATTGAAATTATATTTCAAATTCAAAAAACTCATATCGAAAGGTATGAGTTTTTTTGTTTTAGCTATTGACTTTTTTTATTTTTTATGCTAATATTTTTTGAAGGATTATAATCCTTTTAGTTACTTGAAATTAGAATTTATTAACTTGAAAAGAGTTAATCAGTAGGTAAAACAATAAATAGGAGGCGGTAATGAAAAAGATTGATGAGTTGAAATTGCAATTACTTAATGAGATCGAAGGTTTCGTTGAGTATGTAGGCGGTAAATTGATTTTTAACTACAAGCATTCCAGTCAAAGAATGAAAATTTCAGAGGCGTATGCTTTTGGGAAGTTTATTCAAGACACTGTGGATTATTATGATGAATTGACTTGGAGTGAAAGACAAAAATTTTTTAGTGATTTTGTGAATCACGAAAATGAATTTATCTCGGTACTGGCGATGTTAGGGTGTATGCCGACAAGTCTTTTTAGAAAAGTTTTATTTGCCTATAATATCGACAATTCTTCTCCGGAATCCTTCTTTAGAAGATTAGAAGATTGGCAAATTGCGGCGATCAATCAGAATTACAATGATGTGATTGCTGGAGTTTTGCCTCGTGCTTTTGAGAGAAGTCATATCCTCTCTAAGAAGGTTAAGTGGGACGATGTTTTGAAAGAACCCCTTAATTTTAGTTTGAGGTATGAGGATAAAGGAGCTTGGAATTACAATGAAGCTCTTGCTAAACTGGGAATGGGATTCCCACTTTATCCCGAGGGGGATAATGATGATAGGAAAGCTCAACGAATCGACGGGTGGAGAACTTTTAGGAAATTTCTATCTGTAAAAGGAGATAAAGAAGAGTTTGTTATTGATGATGAAGGGCTTTATAAATTCCTTTACGCAAAAGTGAGGAGTAATTATCTTTGGGGCAGAAATAAAGTGGTTGAATTGGGTAAGTATGTTTGTCCTGGGTTCATAACTACCATGTTAGCGATGCTAACTTTCTTTTTGATTTCTCCAATTTGTGCGGTAGTTCTAGGTGGATTAGTTTTAGTAGATGCACCAAACTGGTCGCTTCCAGTGTTTGTGCTGGGAATAATCACTCCGCTCTGGTGCGCTCTGGCTACTTTAAAGTACATTCTTTTTCACATAGGAAGTGTGATTGGCTTCATTCTTAAAAAGATCTTAAATGTTTTTCCTGATATTGTTCAGGAAGCACTTGGTTATGTGGTGGAAGGCTTGGGAGATGCTCTTGTGTCTGCCTCGAATTATGTCGATGACTTGATGGGAAGTGATGAGACTCGCGAATTTGTTAATGATTGCGTTGACTTTGTAGTTAACTCAGCTTACACAGTGTGGCATTTATTTTTGATGGTTGTGAGTGGATGTATTATTGTTTATGGAGTTGTACTTATTCCTTCATTCGGAGCATTGTGTGCAATAACAATTTCAATTTCGCTGGTAGTCATTTTAGTGAAAGAGCTTTGGTATAATTTGGATTCTAGAAAGTTTATAGATCTCCATGCTATCTGGAAATTGTTCCTTATCTTTAATGCTTCAGTGGTGTTTTTATCGTCCTTTTGCCAGATAGCTCCTGATTCAGGGATGTGGTTGACGACTTGTGAAATTTTTCAGTCAGTGTTAATACTGATGGGATTGTTTAAGTTGTTTGATTATGTGCTGAAAGAAAAAGTCTTCAGTCAGGAGACCGTTCAAATGTCTTTGTGGGTTATGGTAGGATTTTTGGTAATAGCTGCGACTGTAAAACTTTTTAGCATCATTGGTCTTTGGATTTTTGCTGAAGCATTTTTTCTCGGTTGCTTAGCGGGACTAATATATTGGTTTGATTATCAGTACGGCAAAGATCTTAAGAAGGCTGTGGCTTTGTCGCGTATATATGGTAATTGTGGCGTTTATTCTTTTCAATCCAACAGATATTTAATGTCTCTAAGTGTGAATGATTCCGAGATATTCTTGCGCGAGGTAAGATGCTTTTTGTATGAGTTAAGTAATGGCAATATGTATTTTAATTCACATAAATGCTTTTGCTCGAGTATTTCTTTCATTGATCCTAAGGTATTCAGTAATTTGAAAAAGAAAGAGAGATTATTTTCTTTCTTAAGCAAAGATGAGGATTATGGACTTGTTACTAGATTGACGATGCTCCTTATAGCTGGCGAAAAGTTCAATAAAGCTCTGGCCAGGGTGAGGGCAGTTAGAAAGAGAAATGATAAAATTAAAAAACGCTTATCATGGATAATGTCTGTTATTAAGGACCTTGTTACGTTGTATTATCTCAAGAAGGGTTTTAATAAGATATGTCCCAAAATTAAGGAGAAAAAAGTTATAAGATTCTAGTAAATAATTAGGAAGTTAATATAGCAGGATTTGCAAATGCAAATCCTGTTTTTTGTCCAAAAAAACTTGGAGTATTCCACTTTTTAGTATATAATAATAGAGTGTTTTTTTGTGATAAAAATCATAAAAAAATGCAATAAAATTAAAATAAAATGAAGGTCTGAAAAATAGTTAAATGTTCAATCATAGAAACAAAAATAAATCGATAAAAACCCTTCTTTTATCTATAATACTGCTCTTGGTGAGTGGGCTGTTTTTACTTACTCAAGTAGCATTAGCTCAAATAGATAAAACACTAGATATTTCAGCATATATCCTAGATAAAAATAATGAAGCGGTAAGTGATGGAATATACTCAGTAAGATTTGCAATATATACATCAAAAACAGGAGGAAATAGTAAGTGGAGTGAAACTCAAAATGTAAATATAATCAGTGGACTTTTTGATACTCAGCTTGGAAAAAATAAAGATATCCCAGAAGACATAGATTTCTCAGAAAAAGAATATTACATAGGAATTAAAATTGAAAATGACTCAGAATCAAAACCAAGAAAACCAATCGGATATGTTCCATTGGCACTAAACTCAGATAAGCTCCAGGGTTACGTAGTGGGAACAGAAGAAAGCAATATCCCAATTCTAAATGAAGATGGAGAGATTGACTTAGACCTTTTGCCAATAGGTTCAAAAGAAGATAAGCTGATCACTCTAAATGAAGACGGAGAAATTGATGAAGAATTCATTCCAACAGGTTCAGAGGATAATGACTTTGTACAAGTGGATGATGACAGGCTTCACAATAGAAATGAAGACACAGGAACAGAATCTCTAACTTTCAACGTAGGAAGAAACAAAGCTATTTCAAATAACTTTGATTTAACTGTTTCAAATAGTTCAGCAAAGCCAGCAATCAGATACAGTGGTTCAACAAGTTCTTGGCAATACACTAACGATGGAGTAACTTACAGCAATATTGGCAGTGCAACAGGAAGTTACCTGGACACAACTGGGGGAACAATGACAGGAAACATCACTTTCAATTCAACTCAAACATTCGGAGGCTCATCTCTAACAGAATTGGGATACCTAAATACACTAACTCTGACAGCTGGTTCACTTCCATACGCATCAAGCTCAACAGCTTTGACGTCACTAGATGGTGTGGCTGGAGATGATGGAGAGTTCTTGAAATTTACTTGGAATGCAGGAGTTCCAACACTATCTTGGGAAACAGCAGGAACATTCGATGATTTCACTCTTTCAGGAGATTCAGGAACGGATCAGACAGTCTCAAATGGAAACACTCTGGAGATTGCTGGAGGAACAAACATATCAACAGTAGCATCAGCAACTGACACAATTACAATTAATCTTGACTCAATAATATCAGGAACAACTTGGAATGGAACATCTATTGCAGCAAATTATGGAGGAACTGGACTTTCAAGTTACACAACTGGAGATTTGATCTACGCTTCAGGTGCAACTACTCTTGCAAAAATAGCTGGAGTAGCTACAGGAAACTCATTGATTTCTGGAGGAGTAGGAGTTGCACCAAGCTGGGGAAAGATTGGTCTTTCAACTCATGTTTCAGGGATTCTAGCAGCAGCAAATGGCGGAACAGGAATTAATACATCAAGCTCAACAGGTGTACCAACCATCTCATCTGGAACATGGTCTGTTTCATCTCTTCTTGGAGTAGCTCTTGGAGGAACTGGAACATCAACACAATTTACAACAGGCTCATTGGTGTTTGCTGGAGCTAGTGGAGTTTACTCACAAGATAATTCAAATTTATTTTGGGATAACTCATCTAAAGAACTTGGGATTGGGACTGCAACACCTGCAGCAGAACTAGATGTAAATGGAACTATTAAGGCAAGTAATTACCTAACAGGTGGTGGAGATCCTGTTAATGATATTTTACTCCCTCAAGATGTTCGAAATTACAGTATTAACTCCCTGAAGGGTAGTGTTGGATTGGATATGACTGATAATATGATTGAGAAGGTATCTCCAACAGTGTTTGAAAGTGCTACTACTTATGAAATATCTACCACAGCCCTAGAAAATGGCAATATTTTAATTGCTTATGAGGATGACGGTAACTCTAGCTATGGAACTTTTGTTATCTATGATTCAGATGGAAGCCAGATAGTAGCGCCAACTGTATTTGAAAGCGCTGCTACTGAGGAGATCTCTGTCACAACTCTAACAAACGGCAATGTATTAATTGCTTATCAGGATGTAGGTAATTCTTGGTACGGAACTTTCGCTATCTATGATTCAGCTGGAAACCAAGTGAAAGCTCCGACTGTATTTGAAAGCGCCGATACCTATTTCACGTCTGCAACAACTCTAACAAACGGCAATGTTTTGATTGCTTATATGGATGGAGGGAATTCTAATTACGGAACCTTTGTTATCTATGATTCAGCTGGAAACCAAGTGAAAGCTCCGACTGTATTTGAAAGCGCCGATACCTATTTCACGTCTGCAACAACTCTAACAAACGGCAATGTGTTGATTGCTTATCGGGATACTGGTAATTCTAATTACGGGACCTTTGTTATTTATGATTCAGATGGAAGCCAAGTGAAAGCCCCAACTGTATTTGAAAGCGCCTCTGTTGATAGTATTTCTGCCACAACTCTGTCAAATGGAAATACTTTAGTTGCTTATCGGGATCAAGGTAATTCTAATTACGGAACCTTTGTTATTTATGATTCAGAGGGAAATCAAGTAGTAGCCTCAACTGTATTTGAAAGCGCTGATTCTCCTTCAATTTCCGCAACAACTCTAGCTAACGGCAATGCATTGATTGCTTATATGGATGGAGGGAACTCTAATTACGGAACTTTTGTTATTTATGATTCAGATGGTAATCAAGTGAAAGCCCCAACTGTATTTGCAAGCGCCGGTACCTTCTATTCTTCCGCCATAACGCTAATGAACGGAAGTATTTCGATTGCTTATCAGAATGCAGACAATTCTAACTATGGAACATTTGTTATCTATGAAGGAGAGGGCGCTTATTTTTCTGGTAAGGTGGGGATCGGAACAACTTCACCAAGTGCATTTCTAAATATCAAGGCAGGAACTGCGACTGCTTCAGCTGCGCCTTTGAAATTTACCTCAGGAACAAATATGACAACTCCTGAAGAGGGAGCAGTTGAGTTTGACGGAACTAATCTATACTTCACAGACTCAACTCCAACAAGGCAGACTATTGCAACAACAAGTTCAACTCAGACTTTCACAAACAAAACTTGGAATGGTTCAATTATTGGAGTAACTTACGGAGGAACTGGAACATCAACACAATTTACAACTGGTTCCTTGGTGTTTGCTGGAGCGTCTGGAGTTTATTCTCAAGATAATTCAAATCTTTTCTGGGATGATACAAATGATTATCTAGGAATTGGAAATGCAGCACCTGCGGCTAAGTTGGATATTGATTACAATGAAACTGCAACAGCAGCTGGATCATATTACGGAATTAGATCGGATACCGATTCATCAGGAGTATTCACAACAGGAACAGCAAATGTTTATGGTGTGTATGGAGATGCAAATGCGGGATATTCAACAGGTGGAACAGTGAATTCATATGGAGGATATTTTGTGGCAGCAGGAGAAAATACAGGGGACGCTACTGCTAATGCTTACGGACTGTACGTTAATGGAGCAACTGGAGCTGATAATAATTACTCAGCGGTTTTCATGAATGGTAATGTTGGAATTGGGACTGCGACACCTACGACATTGCTAGATATTAGCGGAACTATCAAGGCAACTAGCTACTTAACAAGTGGTGGAGATCCTGTTAATGATATTTTGTTACCACAAGATATTAGAAATTACAGTATTAATTCATTGAAAGGTAGTGTTGGTTTAGATATGACTGATGATATGGTTGAGAAGGTAGCTGCAACCGTATTTGAAAGTGCTGCCACTAGTTATGTTTCCACCACAACGCTAGCAAATGGCAATGTATTAATTGCTTATAGAGATGAAGGTAACTCTAATTACGGAACTTTTACCATCTATGATTCAGCTGGAAGTCAAATAGTCGCCCCAACAGTATTTGAAAGCGCTTCTACAAGTCATGTTTCTACTACAACTCTAACAAACGGCAATGTTCTAATTGCTTATCAGGATGTGGGCAACTCTAGTTACGGAACTTTTGTTATCTATGATTCTGCTGGAAATCAAGTAATAGCTCCAACTGTTTTTGAAAGTGCTACTACTATTTATGTTTCCGCTACAACTCTAACAAATGGTAATACTTTGATTGCTTATCAGAATGGAGGTAATTCTTCTTACGGAACTTTTGTCATTTATGATTCAGCTGGAAATCAAGTAATAGCCCCGACTGTATTTGAAAGCGCTACTGCTAATTATACTTCCGCCACATCTCTGACAAATGGTGATGTTTTGATTGCTTATCAGGATGGAGGTAATTCTTCTTACGGAACTTTTGTGATCTATGATTCTGTTGGAAATCAAGTAAAGGCCCCGACTGTGTTTGAAAGTGCTGCTGTAAATTATGTTTACCCTACAACTCTAGCAAACGGTAATATTATGATTGTCTACCAGGATGTGGGTAATTCTAGTTACGGAACTTTTGTCATTTATGACTCTGTCGGAAATCAAGTAACGGCCTCGACTGTGTTTGAAAGTGCTGCCACGTCTTTTATCTCCACTACAGCTCTAACAAACGGTAATGTTATGATTACTTATACGGATCTAGGAAATTCTAGTTACGGAACTTTTACTATCTATGACTCTGTTGGAACTCAAGTAGAAGCCCCGACTGTGTTTGAAAGTGCCAGTGCAAGTAATAACTCCCCTACAACTCTAACAAACGGTAATGTTTTGATTGCTTATGAGGATATAGGTAATTCTGATTACGGAACTTTTGTTATTTATGAAGGAGAGGGTGCATACTTTTCTGGATCATTGCATTCTGTGGGTGAAATTTCTACTGATGGAGACATATTAATAACTGGTACGGGTAATCAGCTTAAATGGTATGATGGAAATCCTAGTCTTGACTGGCTTGAAAGTACTCAGGAGTTTAGATTTCTAGATGGCGGTGTGGCTCCTGTTGTTAAGGTTGGTGCTTTGTCGGTGTCATCTAGTTATACTAATGACCCAGGAACTAATGGGTTGTATGTTGAGGGTGAAATTGAAGTAGATGGAGTACTCAGATCGGGAGTTTTTAGCGCGACGGGCGCTACTGCTGGTAAAACTATTGCATTGTCTTCTTCTAATTCTATATTGTACTCAAGTGTTGCAAGTACAGCTGGAACTTCTCAGGTTGCTTTCTATAACCCAAATGGACTAGTAGGTACGATTGCAACAAATGCTTCAGCAACTAATTTTAATACTTCATCAGATTACAGACTAAAGGAAAACGAAGTCACTATTGATTCAGCATTGGGAAGGGTTAATAGCTTGAAACCATATACCTTTAACTTTAAAACTAGTCCTAATAAAGACGTAGATGGTTTCTATGCCCATGAATTGCAAGAAATTGCACCATATGCTGTGACTGGACAAAAAGATGAAGTAGACGAGAGCGGAGTTCCTGTTTATCAGGCTGTAGATTACTCAAAAATAACACCACTTTTAGCAGCTGCAATTCAAGAAGAATCTAAGATAGTGGACGGAGTCAGTCTCAAAACAGACCAAAACGCATCAACGCTAACCGAACTTCAAGCTTCAATTGATGAACAATTGGCTTTAGTAGGACTAACGATAAATGACATCAAGCTTTCAGATGATCAGCAAAACACAAATCTACTAACAGTGAACGATCAATTGGCTACGCAAAACCTGACAATCACTGAAATAGAAACAAAAATCACAGAAAATCTGAACCTAATTCAAACTCAACTAGACAATCAGCTAGCACTAGAAACACAACTTCAAGAACAAATTCAAGAAATTGAAGAACTGAAAACTCAAGATGAGGCAATTCTAGACTTTATGCTAGCAATTAACGCAGATAACTTCATTACTAAAGATGGAGAAGGAAATGTGACTCTCCAAGGAAACCTGAAGGCAGAAATAGTAGAAGGAAAAGGTTTTGTCATCACAATAGACGACGAAGAAGCTCCAACTATCGGTAGAGCAATAATCTGTTCAGTGATTCCAGTAGATGAGGATGGTGATGACCTAGATGATTGTTCTGGAAATGCAATTCCAAAGGATGCAGATGAAGATGGTAATGATGATCTGACAAATGAAGCAATGCCAGTGGATGAGGATGGTGACTGGATTGATGATAATACTCAGGAAGGAATCGTGAATGACGGAAAGAGTGTGTTTGTTGAGACGAAGGCGGTTGGAGAAGATAGTAAGGTCTTCACAACTCTGAAGAATCTTATTGATCAGCCGTTAGTTGTAACAGAGGTGATGTTAGACGAGGGATTTATGGTTGAGATAAAGAATTCTGAAAATGAATCTATTGAATTTGATTGGTGGATTGTTGAGAGTGGTGTGTAGACATCATTGTTTATGATTAAATTATCCTGAGACTAAGCAATGACAGGGCTAATTACTCTTTGGATTCATTGCAATTTTATTGTCAGAAGGTATAATTAAGTATAGATAATTACTAGTATTTTTTTTTCAGAGTCTGCTTATGATTCCTTATTTTGGTGGAATATGAGATTGCAATCAAGATCTTGGTTAAATAATGGTAATATTTTAAAATAAATAATTAAAAAGAATTTTTGAAAAGAAATAACTATGAAAAGAAATAAAACACAAGATCGTTTTGGTGGCTTGAAAAGTAGGGACATGTTCAAAAAGCCTTACGCTAAAAAGCTAGCTGATACAGGCTCAGATTCAAATACAATTACTAGGATTTTTGACAAAATCATAGGACTCAGTTTATTCATGGTTTTTTTAGGAATACCTCTGTTTTTCACAGGAGTAACTTTTCAAGGTGTGGTTTTTGAGAAGCAGATTTATTTTTATTTTTGGGTTCTTCTGGCTTTAGTATTATGGGTTTCTAAGGGTGTTATTCTCGGTGAAATGAAGATTAGGAAAACTCCAGTGGACGTTATGTTGCTTGTTTTTTGGTTCATATGCTTAATTTCAATGATCTTTTCTGTGGATAGGTGGCATAGTTTCTGGGGATTTTTTGGTGACCCATCAAGAGGTTTTATGAATCTTACTGCGATGATGGCTTTCTATTACATATTTATGAGTAACTTAACTGCCAAAAGAATGCAGATGGCGTTCTCTGGTTTGGTTATTTCTAGTGTAGTTGTTTCATTATGGACAGCTGTAGCGATTTTTGATGTAAAATTCATCACTGAAAAGCTTCATATGGTACCGCTTAGCCTGATTGGCACCATGGCTGGACTAAAATTGTTTATAGGTGTTTCTATTCCACTGCTTATTACTGCCGCGATTAAGATAAATGAAAAGGGTTATTCAAGGATTCTGGGAAATATTTTGAAAGGCTTGGTATTTTTAGCTACAGTATTAAATGTGGTTATCTTATCTGCATTATATGATAAGATTTTACTCTGGATTGTTTTGGTGGGTGTTGGATTCTTACTAATCTACATTTTGTCTGGCGTTGTTAGTATTAAAAAGGGAGTTGCTTGGGTTCCTATGTCGGCATTTCTTTTGATAATTGTGGCTATTATGATTGAATCGTCAAATGGAATGGCAAAAATTGATATTCCAGTAGAGGTTGCTCCAAATGCTAGTCTTTCATGGGAAATTGTGAAGGGAGGATTGAAAGATAATTTATTTTTAGGATCTGGACCAGCTACATATGGATATGACTTCTCAATGTATAGACCTGAAAGTTTTAATGTGAATTCTTTTTATAATTTCCGTTTCTATCAAGGAACAGGGTTATTCTTTGAATTGATTCCAACTGTGGGAGCATTGGGCGCTGTGAGTTTCATTGTGCTAGCTCTATCATTCTTGAGTGTTAGTTTGTATCTAGTTAGTACTGCGAAGAAGGATAAGAGTAAGACTTATTCCTTGGGGTTGATTTCTTCTATGATCATACTAATTCCGGCTATCTTTTTAGCTAGAGTTGAGGGGTCAATACTTATTATTGGTGCACTGCTAGCTTCATTGACCGTTGCTGTGTTGTTTCTGGAGATTGGATTTGGAAAGGAGCAAATCAGCCTATCTCTAAAGGCTTCTCCGAAATATGCCCTAGCTTTAGCGTTTATTTTTATAGTTATTAGCGCGAGTGTTGCAGTGCTATTTGTGTCTATTGGTAAAATTTATGTGGCTGATTTATATGCTGGAAAAAGTGCCGTAGCGAAGGGTAGTTCTGAAGCTTCTGTTGAGGGTATTGTGAAAGCATATAGTCTAAATAGAAGAGAGGGTAGGTATTTCTTAAGAGCAAGTCAGGAGTACGTAAGTTTGGTTAATCTTGAAATCTCAAGTGGACAAGGAGACCAGTCGTTGGAAAAGATTGAATCATATATAAATCGATCAGTTGAATTGGCTAAGGAGGGAGTTAGGCTGATGCCTAATGACGTATTGGCTTACTCAGTTTTGGGTCAAGTTTATGAGGTTGCAGGTAAATATTCAAGTGATGCAGTTGATCTGACTAAGGATAGTTATGAAAAAGCTTTGAGTTTGGAGCCAAATAATCCACTATTTTTAGTTAAGATTGGTCAGTCTAAATTGAGTTTGGCATCAAGACAGGATGATGAAGCGGTGAGAAAAGGATTAATTGAAAATGCTCAAAAAGATTTCGAGGAAGCCCTGAAAAAGAAGAGTGATTTTGCGATGGGTTACTATAATCTATCAATTACAAATGAAGCTCTTGGTGATAATGATGGAGCTGTAGCTGCAACAATTCAAGCAATTAATCTTGATAATAGTAATATAAATTATCTATTCAACTTAGCTAGATTGTATCAAGTTCGAGGAGAGGATAAGGACAATAAGAATGCTGAACAGGTGTACAAATACATATTAGCAGTTAATCCAAATGAGATTAACACTAATTTTAGCTTAGGTGTTTTGTATGAAAAAATGAAGGATACTCAGAATGCTTTGAAGTATTATGAGAAAGTTTCAGATTTGATATCCACTACAGGTAATGATAAACTGAAAGAGCAAGTTGATGAAATGATTGATAACCTAGAAAGCGGAAAAGGTAATTTGAATAATATTGAAGATGCTCAAACTGTTACTGAGAATGAAAGTGTTGAAATTGATGAGAGCGACATGATTACTCCAGATCAGGCGCAAGAGATTATTGTAGATGACAGCGCAGAGACTGTACCAGATGTGGAAGTTGTACCAGACACTACAGATGGTGAAGTTAGTGATTAATTTAGTAATGATTTAATTTAAAATAGTATGGCAATTGAATTTACAGATCAGAATTTTGAAGAAGAAGTGATTAATAGTGAGCAAGTTACTTTGGTTGATTTTTGGGCTCCTTGGTGTGGTCCTTGTCAGATGATGGGTCCTATTATCGATGAGTTAGCTAAGGATGTTGAAGGGCAATTCAAGGTTGGAAAAGTGAATGTTGATGAGAATTCCGAAATTGCTTCAAAATATGGGATTATGTCAATTCCAGCAATCAAGATTTTCAAAGGCGGAGAGATTGTCAAAGAATTTACCGGTGTTCAAGATGCAGATTCTTTGAAGGCAGAGCTTGGGAGTATCGAATAGATAATTGAATGCTTGAGAGAAATAAAAAAACAGTCGAAAGACTGTTTTTTTTATTTACCCTTTAAATATCTTATATCAATTGCTTTTGAGGGAGTGTTAATGGTATCGCTGTTGACTTTTGCGTCGATTTGTGCTAATATTACGTGAAGTTCTTTTATTGTAAGTATTGTATCTTATTCATACTAATTGGAGGTTATGTTATGAGAAATACTTTGATTGTTGCTATTGCTATGTTAGTTAGTGGACTATTGTTGACCGGAGGAGTCGCTTTTTCCAGGATAAATAATCCAACTATCACACACAGGGATGATTTAAATGGCTCGAATACTATTAGCTACACTCTAGATACGAGGGAGTTTTTTGAAGTTTATGATGTATATGGTGACATTATTACAAGAACAATGAGAAACAAGAAAATTCCTGGAAATTTAGTTATTGAGTATTACGAGAAGCGTCAGAAGACTAGACAAGATGTCCTGTACCCTGACGGAGTCATCTTTCAGGAGTATTATGATGGTGAGTTGGATGTTATTCAGAGGGTATTTATTTATTCGGATAAGAAAATAATCGAAAAATATAGGAGAGACCGAATAACTTCAAAGAAAACCAAGCATTCCAATGGATTAGGGGAGTGTATCTATTATAAGAGAGGTAAAAGAGTTAGGGAGGAGATACGGTTTGTTAATGGTGATGTTAAATATATTTATTATAAATTTGGCAAAAAACATCATGGAAAAATTCGTTATCATAATGGAAGGACAATGTACTTTAAGTATAATAAGAGGGGAAAAGAAATGATGCATCGTCCTGGGGAATACGAAGATCGTCGTCAGGATAATCATTCGCGAAGTCGTGGTCGACATAACAAAAATCCGCATCATAGACGAAGGTAGAAGCATGGCACTGGCTCTAATGAGAGCCCGTGCCGTTTTTTTATTTACAAAAAAGTAAAAAAGGTATAGTATTATTATTGAAAGAAATTAAGAAAAAAAGTAAAAGCATTGAAAGAGTAATCACTCTGGAGCTATGAGAAGAAAGCGATTTTGTTTCGTAAGTAGAACTCATCGGGTAAGCCCGTAATAGCAGGCAAATAAGTCTCGATTTTTTATTGGGAGAATTAAGGTGGTACCACGAAGAAGCTCTTCGTCCTTATGTGTTATTATTAACATATAAGAGCGAAGAGTTTTTTGTTTTTAATAGAGAGTGAAAATTTTAAATTGAAAATTAATAATAAGTTTCTAGTTACCGTTTATGAGTTACTAGCTACTAAATAAAGATATGTATAAGAAAGTAGATTCAAGGCAAAAATTTCCAGTGATGGAAGAGGAAGTTTTGAAGTTTTGGGAGGATAATAAGATTTTTGAAAAGTCTCTTGAGAATCGAAAAGATTCCAAGGAATATACTTTTTATGATGGGCCTCCATTTGCAACAGGAACACCTCACTACGGACATATTGTTGGTAGCTTGATGAAAGATGTGGTTCCGAGGTATTGGACTATGAGAGGGCGATATGTAGAGAGAAAATGGGGATGGGATTGTCATGGTCTTCCTATAGAGAATATTGTTGAGAAGGAAATGGGGTCTAAAAAGAAAAAAGATATTGAAGAGATGGGAGTGGATAAATTTAATGAACTTTGTCGCAGCAAGGTTTTGGGATATGTGGATGAATGGAAAAAGGTGATTGGAAGAGTTGGAAGATGGGCTGATATGGAGGATGCTTACAAAACAATGGATAAGGATTATATGGAATCTGTTTGGTGGGTTTTCAAGGAGCTTTATGACAAGGGTTTTGTTTATGAAAGTTACCGGTCAATGCACGTGTGTCCAAGATGTGAAACAACTCTTTCTCAGTCTGAGGTTGCAGAGGGATACAAAGACATCAAGGACTTGTCAGTGACTGCGGAGTTTGAATTGGTAGATGAGCCCGGAACTTATGTTCTAGCTTGGACAACAACTCCATGGACACTTCCAGGGAATGTTGCGTTGGCAGTGGGTGAGGATATCGATTATGTGAAGGTTGAAAAAGAGGATGAGGGTGGTAATGGGGGAATTGCGAAGTTTGTTTTAGCTAAAGAAAGATTAGTTGAAGTTTTTGAAGGATCGGAATATGAGATAGTTGAAGAATTTAAAGGAAAAGATTTAGTTGGAAAATCATGCAAGCCGCTTTTTGATGCATATGCAAAAGATGAGAGTCTGGAGAATCGTGAGAATGGATGGAAGATTTATGCGGCTGATTTTGTGACCACTGAAGATGGAACTGGTGTGGTTCATATTGCGCCGGCTTTTGGTGAGGACGATATGAATCTTGGAAAAGAAAAGAATCTTCCTTTTGTTCAACACGTTTCAATGGATGGAACTTTCAAAAGCGAACTTGGTGATTTGGCAGGATTGAATGTGAAGCCACTGGAAGACCATACTAGTACTGATGTTGAAATGATTAAATATCTTGCAAAAAACGGATTACTTTTTTCTAAGAAAAAATATGAACATAGCTATCCACATTGTTGGAGATGTGATACTCCATTAATTAACTACGCGACTTCTTCTTGGTTTGTGAAAGTCACTGAAATCAAGGATGATGCTTTGGAGTTGGCAAAAGAAATCAATTGGTCACCAAGTCATATGAAAGAAGGACGTTTTGGAAAATGGCTTGAAGGTGCAAGGGATTGGTCAATTTCGAGGCAAAGATTTTGGGCTTCAGTAATGCCGATTTGGAAGTGTGAATGCGGTGAGATGAAAGTTTTGGGGTCTGCAGGTGAACTTGAGGAGCTGAGTGGGCAGAAAGTGGATGACCTTCACAAGCACATTGTGGATGAGATTACTTTCAAGTGTGAAAAATGTGAAGGGACCATGAAAAGAATTCCAGATGTGCTCGACACTTGGTTTGATAGTGGTTCAATGCCATATGCTCAAAAGCATTATCCGTTTGAGAATAATGAAAAATTTGAAAATACTTTCCCAGCAGATTTCATTGCAGAGGGAGTTGATCAGACTCGTGCATGGTTTTATTACTTGCATGTGATCGGATCTGCAATCAAGGAAAAACCAGCTTTCAATAATGTGATTGTGAATGGAATTGTTCTTGCTGAGGATGGAAAAAAGATGGCAAAGAAGTTGAAAAACTACCCAGATCCAATGGAGATGTTTGAAAAATATGGAGCAGATGCTGTGAGGTATTATCTTATGAGCTCACCTGTGGTGGCTGCTCAGAATTTGAATTTTTCTGAAAAAGAAGTCGGGGAAGTGGTGCGTGGAATGCTTCGTATGCTTTGGAATTCGTATTCATTCTTTGTGATGTATGCAAACATTGATAAATTTGAAGCAGATGAAAACTTTGATCCGAAGAGTCCTGAAAACTTGTTGGACAAATGGATCATTTCAGAACTGCACACACTCATTCGTGATTTCAATGTTCATATGGAAAATTATGAGCTACACAAGGCATCAAGACTATTGCCGAAATATGTTGATCAACTTTCAAATTGGTATATTCGAAGGAGTCGAAGAAGATTTTGGAAGAGTGAGGATGACGGTGATAAAAATGAAGCGTATCAAACTTTGCACTATGTGTTAGTCGAGCTTTCGAAGGTGATGGCTCCGTTCATGCCATTTGTTTCTGATGAGATTTTCAAGAACTTAACCGGAAAAGAATCTGTGCATTTGGAAGATTTTCCTGTGTACAATGAGGAATTGATTGATGGTGACGTGAATGAGAAGATGCAACTAACTAGGGATATTATCAATGAAGGTCTTCAAAATAGAGCTGGATCAGGTATTAAGGTTCGCCAACCTCTCTCTGAATTGCTAGTCGTTGGACAAATGAATTTAGATGATGAACTAAAGGATATAATTAAGGAAGAGGTGAATGTCAAAAATGTTAAAGTAATTGAGAGTATTGAGGAGGGTAGTAGTCTATCTTGGGTTGAAAGGGTTGGATTAAATACATCTATTGATGAGGATCTTCGTCTTGAGGGGCTTGCTCGTGAAGTTGTGAGAAATATTCAACAAATGAGAAAGGAAGCTGGATATGAAGTGGACAATAGAATTGAAGTTGGATTTGAAACCGATTCAGCTGTATTTGAAAAATTTGGAGACTTGATTTTCAAAGAAACATTGGCAGATAAAAATGTTTCAGGAAAAATTAAAGAAGCTGACCTTGAAAAAGAGTTCGAAATTGAAGGGGAGAATTTTATTGTTGGGATTAAGAAATATCAGTAATCGGCAACTAGTAAATAGTAACTGGGAGTGAAAAACTTCTAGTTACTGAGTATACTGATATCTAGTTACTGAAATAAATGGAATACAAATATACAGGAATTGTTCTAGGCAAGAAAGATATTGGTGAGGCAGACCGACTTTACACTTTCTATACTTTGGAACGAGGAAAAATAAAAGCGATTGCTAGAGGTGTGAGGAGATCTCAAGCAAAATTAGCGGGACATTTGGAAAACTTTTGTCTCGTTGATTTTACTGTGATGAAGAATCGAGGAATGGGAAACATTGCGTCGGCAATTGTTGAAGAGAATTTTTCAAACATCAGGAATGACTTTGATGTGCTCAGGATTTCTTTCGAAGTTTTTTCTAAGGTTGATCAATTGGTGGTAGAGGAGCACAAAGACGATAATATTTTCAAATTACTGTGCTTATACCTTGCTGTTTTGAATGGTGATATGGAAAAAAATAGATTAATATCGCAAGGCTTTATTTTTCAGTTGTTAAATTTGCTGGGTTACAGTATCTCGGTTGATCGTTGTGGGGAGTGTCAGTGCGCAATTGAGGGTGATGAGAATTACTTTAATCATCAGGTAGGAGGAGTAATATGTTGTGATTGTGCTAAGAAGATGAGTAACAGTGCTTTTATTTCTGGTAACGCGATTAAACTTATTAGAATCTTTATGAACAACAGATTGGACCTTCTAGTTAAGGTTAAAGTTTCAGATAAATACATTGCTAATTTAGAATCAATCTCGAACAATTTTGTTAAATGGATTTTGTGATTCTTGTTACTATGCAATGATTTTGCTAAAATGAGAAGTAGTATTGGTTTTTATTAAAAAAATATGGATTTTGAAAGAATTGACTTGAGTGAAAAAGAGAAGAATAAGGAGAGTGATGATGTGTTAGGGCATGATCCTATTAAATATGATGACGGAGTGTATATATGTCCCAAAAGAGGCGAGGTCGTTCCTCAATTCCCGATTGGTTCGGAGGATTATCATAGAAATCTTTTTATTGAATACGAGAGGACTTTTGGACGGGGGAATGCAAAGTTTATAACACACGGACAAAAGGGTTATATTTCAGGAACAGAGTCTGAGACAACTTTTTTCAATAAATATGGAGAGGGTGTTATTGATGAATATCGAGAACTAACAGGACTTACTACAGCTATGAATAGGGGGACGCAGGAGCAGTGCGAGGATGGGATTAGAAAGCTTCGAGAATATCGTAAAAAACACAGTGGTTTGTATAGCGATGTTAAGCCAGCTGGTCCTAAAAAGAAATTTATAATAGAATAATAACTTAAAATAAATTATAACATATGCCTCTTAAAAAATTAGAAAAAGAATTATATAAACCAGATTCCGAGACATTAAAAGAGAGGAGTCTTAGTGAGGATTATTTTGATCCTGAGAAAGCTAAAAAAGATAGTGATGAAAGATTTGCTGGTAAGAAAGAATGGGATGAAAAGCGAGCAGGTATTTCCCGTTATTCAAGAAAAACGATTATAATCGGAGTTGCAGTCGTTGGAGCAATTTTTGCTTTATTTGCTATAATTGCGGGTGTTGTTACTTTTAAGGAGGGATCATTTTCAGAGGAGAGGGTGACCATTGATATAGAGGGTAATAAAAAAGTCAGGAGTTCAGATTCTGTTGACTTTAAGATTTCTTATGAGAATGATAATAGGGCAACTCTTAAGAATGCAGAAGTGAGGTTGAATCACTCTCAGAATTTCGTGGTTGATGATGCTAATGTGGAATTTCGAAAGGAAGGGGATAATAATACGGTATTTTTGTTAGGAGAAATTAAGTCTAATGATAAGGCTGAGATAAATATTTCAGGTCGTTTTTATGCGCCGGAAGATTTTGTTGTGTATCTTAAGCCGAAATTGAGGTATACTCCTTCCAATTTCAATAGCGTTTTTGAAGCCGACGGTTCTATTAGCGTAGAGGTTGCAACAGCACCTATTTCTATGCGAGTTACTGCTCCAAATGAGGCTCTTGAATCTGGAATGATTGAGTATGTGATTGAATATGAGAATTTAAGTGATGTTAATTTCGATAATTTGAAAATAGTGGCTGAATATCCAGAAGGATTTACATTCAACAGTGCTAGCGTGAACCCTATTCAAGGTGATAATACTTGGTATCTTGATAGCCTCGAACCTTCTCAGAAGAATAGCATTACTATTTCTGGGAATGTATCTGGAAGAAGTGGAGATATTAAATCGATTAATGTTTCTTTAGGGATGAGATCTGATGAAGATATTTTCGTTCTATATAATAAAAAGGAGGATGTGACAAAAATAGTTAGCTCTCCTTTGTATGTCAGGCATTCGGTAAATAAGAGCAAGAGCTTAAATGCGAATTTAGGTGGCTTATTGAGATATAGTATAGAGTTTGGTAATAAAGGGGACAAAGGATTGAGGGATAATGTTATTGTATTGAGTTTGGATAGCTCTGTTATCGACTATGAAAGATTAACACTGCGAGATGGAGGACATTACGACAGTGAGAGTAAGACAGTGACGTGGAGAGCAGCTGATTTGATAGCATTAGATAATCTTGCTCCTGGATCTACTGGAAGTATCAAATTTGAGGTACCTATTAAAGATAGGATTGAGATTGGAAGCAAGGAGGATAAGAATTTTAAAATAAATTCAAGAATTAGGATTGATAGTAATGATGTTTCGTACCATTCATTAGGTCCGAGTGAAGCATATAGTGATGAGGTTGTGATTAAGCTTAATTCGAAAGTTATTTTAGAAAGCTTGGCTTATCGTACTGATTCGTTTTTTGAAAATATTGGACCAATTCCTCCTAAAGTTGGAGAGGAAACAAGCTACACTATGCACTGGAAGATAGCTAATATTTCTAATGATATTGAGAATGTGTTGGTTAGATCTTATCTGCCAACTGGTGTTAAATGGATGAATAAAATCCAACCAAGCGATTCAGCTATTAGCCTTAATCAGCGTACAAATGAAATAATTTGGAATGTTGGAAGTATGGAGAATGGAACAGGTGTTTTGAATTCACCGAAGGAAGTAATTTTTCAAGTAAGTGTTACTCCAGAGGTAAATCAAATTGGTGATGAAATGGAATTACTCAAGGAAACAAAACTAACTGGCACAGACCTATTTACTGGGAATGAAATTGATGTTACAGTTGCTGGAGAAACAAGTCAAATAATGGATGATAGTAAGTATCGTGGAGTTGGACTTAAAGTTGTTCAGTAAAAATATGAAAATAGTTAGAAATAATAATAATTCTCGAATTGTTGAATTTAATACGAAAAATGGCGCTAGTCAGACGCCATTTTTTATGCCAGATGCCACAAGAGGGTATGTGAAGTTTTTAAGTAATGATGATGTTTTGGGTTCTGGAATCAAGCAAATGGTTGTGAATACATATCATTTGTTTTTGGGTCCTGGAATTGATATTGTGAAAGACGCAGGAGGGGTGAATAAATTTATGAATTGGGAATATCCACTTCTTTCAGATAGTGGAGGATATCAGGTTTTCTCTTTGATTCATAAGAATCCAAAGATGGGAAAAATCACAGATGAAGGCGCAACTTTTCGCTCACCTGTAAATGGCGCAATAAATGAGCTTACTCCAGAAAGGGCAATCCAAATTCAATTTGATTTAAAAGTTGATATGATGGTTTGCTTGGATGATGTGCCACCGAATAATTATTCGAAGGATGCGATTTCAGATGCAGTGGACAGGACAATTGCTTGGGCAAGAAGATGTAAGGATGAATACAATAGGCAGCTAAAAGAAAGAGGAATGAATGTCGAATCTGAAGATAGGCCCTTGATTTTTGGTGTTATACAAGGTGGTTCGTATGTTGATTTGAGAGAGAAATGTGCGAAAGGTCTCACAGAAATTGGTTTTGATGGGTATGGGTTTGGAGCGAGACATATTGATGAAAATGGAGAATTTATGGAGGAGATTCTGGAAAAAACTGCTAGCTTCATCCCTGAGGACTCACTTCGATTTGCACTAGGTGTGGGAACTCCAAATGATATTGTGAGATGCTTTAAGATGGGTTGGGATATGTTCGACTGTGTGATTCCAACTAGAGAAGGTCGTCACGGAAGATTGTTTTTTTGGAATAATGATATGAAAGAAAAGAGTGTTTTAGATGGAGATTTTTCCGAATTCTATTTCACGGAAAATATGACACTTGAGAAAAATAAAAAAGATTTCACTTTAGTGAGTGAGGGTTGTGATTGTGATTTGTGCGAAAAACATACAAGAGCTTATTTGCATCATTTATTTAAAACAAAAGACCCGCTGGGTCCTCGTTTGGCGGCTATTCATAATTTAAAGTTTTATTCTGAGTTAGTAGAGAGAATGAAAAAGAGTATGGAGGTCTAGGTTTTACTCCAAGTGAACTTTTTCTTCAAACTTTTTTAGAGCATCCTTCAATGAAAGGTGCTTTTTTAATTCCGGGTCAGTATCAAGAATTTTTTGTGCTTCATCTCTGGAGAATTGAATTAATTTTATGTTGGTGATGTTTTTCATCGCATTATCTGGGAGTCCAGACTGGCGAGATCCAAAAAATTCTCCAGGACCTCTTATCGTAAGGTCTTTTTGAGCAATCTTGAATCCATCACTATACCTCTCAAGAACTTTTAGTCTTTCGGTTTTAGTTTTTGAAAAAAGAAAGCAATATGATTCATGTTCACCTCTTCCAACTCTTCCTCGAAATTGGTGAAGTTGAGCAAGTCCAAATCTGTGAGCGTCTTCGATGATGATTATGGTTGAATTTGGAATATCAATACCAACTTCGATGACTGATGTCGAAACAAGTATGTCAAATTTTCTGTCATTAAAGTCTCTCATAACATCCTCCTTCTCCGCTGATTTTAATCTTCCATGAATAAGTCCGATATTCAGTTCGGGGAAAACTTTTTTAGAAAGATTTTCATGTTCAGTTATGGCAGCCTTAACGTCCTTAAGGGCTTTTGATTCTTCGATTAGAGGGAGAACAACAAATGCTTGTCGACCCTTTTTAATTTCTTCTTTGATAAAGTTATAGACATTTTTTCTTTCTCCCTGTGTAACTATCTTAGTTAAAATATCTTTTCTGTTTTTTGGCATTTCATCTAAAAGTGAGATATCAAGATTGCCAAAAAAAGCCATCGAAAGAGTTCTTGGTATGGGTGTTGCAGTCATGGTTAAAAAGTGTGGAATTTTTTTCTTAATTCCATCGGCTACTTTGAAAATTTCTTGTTGAAGATAAGCTCTTTGATTGACTCCAAACCGATGTTGCTCGTCAACAACCACAAGTGAAAGGCTTTTGAATGAGACATCTTTTTGAATAACTGCGTGAGTTCCGATGATAATATCAAGCTCTCCATTTTTAATTTTATCAAGAAACTTTTCTCTGGTTGTTTTTTTGAAAAGCCTATCTGGTTCTGAGCGTAATCTTATATCCCAAGTTATGAGTTTGTATGAGCTAGTTAGCAATCCAATGTTGATATTCTCTTTAGCAAATAAACTACAAAATCCCTCGAAATGTTGTCTGGCTAAAACTTCAGTCGGAGCCATGATGACGGTTTGATGTGAATTTTTTGCTACCATTAAAGCAGCAGTAGCAGCTACTACTGTTTTACCTGATCCAACATCTCCATTGAGTAGGCGATTCATCGGGTGTGTTTTTTCAAGGTCGCTGAGGATTTCTTGAATTGAGCGCTCTTGTGCTCCAGTTAATTTGAAAGGGAGATTCTTCTTGAAGTTGTTAATATCTTTTTCACTAGGACTAAATGACACAGCATCTTCTCTCTTATAGTCATTTTTTACCTGAATTGATTTGATCTGAACCAAAAACATCTCTTCAAATGCGAATCTTTTTTGAGCAACGATATATTCATCTGTTGTTTTTGGAAAGTGAAGGAACTTAAGAGCCTTTTTTATTTCTGGTAAATTATATTTTTCCAATATATCCTCAGGAAGAGAATCTTCTATTTCAAAGCCTTTTTCAAAAATCATTTTTAGTTGCCATCTAATCCATCTTGAAGAAATACCGCTTGTTTCGGAGTAGATTGGAACCATTCTTCCTGTGTGAACTGTGTCTCTAGAAGCCATTTCCCATGCTGGGTTAGAAAAGAAGAACCCCTTCTTGTCAGATGAAACCTTGCCACTAATTCGTATCGGCTGACCTTTTTTTAGGGAGTTTCTGAGATAGTGTTGGTTAAACCAAATCACACGAACAGTTTCGGTGTCATCTCTAATAAATCCTTCAGTGATGGTCATTTTTTTCTTCCAAGTCTTTTTTGTCTCAACATCGATGATCTCTCCTGTGATTGTTTGATTTTCTCCTTCTATGATTTCTGAAATAGGGGAGACTTCCGCATAATCTTCGTATCTGAAAGGAAAATGAAAAAGAATGTCCCGAACATTTTTAATTCCGAGCTTCGCAAGTTTTTCTGGTTGACCAGTTTTGATACTAGGCAACTTACTTGTTTTTTTAGTAAGATTTATCATACTTAAAAGTATACTGTATTTTTGTACTAAAATAAAGGTTTTGGGGTTGAAAATATTGACTAAATCTGGTAGTATTTATAGGATAGTAAAATTATTTGTTTTTAAAATCATTCTGGTAAAAATGCATGTGTTCCTC
>JBHPHA010000012.1:0-34048 GCA_042569905.1 Patescibacteria group bacterium | reverse complement strand
GTTAAAAAATATAGTGTTGTAATATGAGAGAGCAAGGTAAATTTAAAAAAGGGAAGTTATTGTACTGGATGTAAATACGGCGGATTTTATTACTTATCTATTTTATCAATCTTTAGCTTAAGCGTATGGAAATTAGTTTAAGCGATTTGATTTTGGTCTGTACACTTATTGGCGTTGGGGCTGTAGCGGGTTATTATTTTCGTCAAATGGTGGCTAAAAAGCAGTTGACTACTGCTGAAGGCAAAATATCTAATCTCTTAGAAAAAGCAAAAAAAGAGTCACAAGAACTGGTTATTAATGCTAAGAATAAAGCTGTAAACATTCTTGAAGAATCAAAGAAGAAGGAAAAAGAAAAGGAAGATCAGCTTGATAAAAAGGATCAAAGACTGGAAGATCGATTAAGTTCCCTTGATAGGAAGATGGAAGATATTGATAGGGGCAAAACTGTTCTTGAAGAAAAGGCTAGGCAAATTAAAAGAATAAGACAAGAAGCAGAGGATTTGAAAGCCGAGGAACTGAATAGAATTGAAAAAATAGCTGGATTTGATAAAGAACAGGCTAGGAAGGTACTACTTCAACTTACTGAAAAAGAAAGTAAAGAGGTTTTGTTGGAGAAGATTAAGAAGCTGGAAAAAGAAGGTCTAGATACATTGAAGAAAAAAGCATTAAGTTTGATGACGCAAGTTATTCAAAAGTATGCAGGATCTCACACAGCTGAGATAACAACTACTACAGTATCAATTCCTTCTGATGAAATTAAGGGAAGAATCATTGGTAGAGAAGGTAGAAATATTAAGGCATTGGAGAGGCAAACAGGTGTAGAAATTATTGTTGATGATACACCAGAAGCTGTTGTTATTTCTGGATTTGATCCAGTAAGAAGGGAGACAGCTAGGATAGCTTTGGAGAAATTAATAGAGGATGGAAGAATTCATCCAACAAGAATTGATGAAGCTGTAGTGTATGCAAAGAAGGAGGTTGACAATAAAATAAAAGAAGCAGGAGAAGCAGCTGTTTATGACATTGGGTTAGCAGGATTGGATCCGAAACTAGTGCATCTAATCGGTAGATTGAGATACAGAACTAGTTATGGTCAAAATGTGCTAATTCACTCCATTGAAGTTGCTCATCTTTCAGGAGCGTTGGCTGCTGAACTTGGTGCTGACGTGATGGTTGCTAAAAAAGCTGGTATACTACATGATATTGGTAAGGCAGTGGATCATGAAATACAAGGAACTCACGTTGAGATAGGTATTAAGATCCTGGAGAAGTTCAATATTGGTAAGTCAGTTATTGATGCGATTAAGTCTCATCATGAGGAATATCCTTTTGAGACATCTGAAGCTTTCATTGTTGCTGGTGCTGATGCAATCTCTGCAGGTCGCCCAGGAGCTAGAAAAGACACGCTTGAGAAATATCTGAAAAGATTAGAAGAATTAGAATCAATTTCTAATTCGTTCAAGGGAGTTGAAAAGAGTTTTGCGATTCAAGCTGGTAGAGAAATTAGGGTTTTCGTTAATCCTGAAAAGATTGATGATTTGGGTGCTGTAAAGCTTTCAAGAGATATTGCAAATAAGATTGAAGAAGAGCTAAAGTATCCAGGTGAAATCAAGGTTAATGTTCTTCGAG
Source organism: Patescibacteria group bacterium (assembly GCA_042569905.1). Classification (GTDB taxonomy): domain Bacteria; phylum Patescibacteriota; class Minisyncoccia; order Moranbacterales; family UBA9337; genus JBHPHA01. Next base: position 32,419 of record JBHPHA010000012.1, on the reverse strand, counting down.
AGACGCGTTCTGTCGAGTTCGCGAGGTAAGAAAAAATAGAAAAAGTTTGACAAGTGTGAGATAATTTTCTATTTTTACATTAACGTGTAATTAAAAAACAGATAGATAAATAGAATATAAAAATTATATGAAGGGAGGTGGAAATATGGAAAATGTAAATAAAGAAATGTTAGTTGACGCGTTGGCAAATGCTACTGGTTTATCAAAGAAGGATGTAGCATCAGTTATCGAAGCTTTGACTGACAAAATCACTGAAGAATTGAAAAAAGGGAAGAAGGTTACTTTTACAGGTTTTGGAGTTTTCAAAACTTCTGATAGAGCAGCTAGAACAGGAAGAAATCCTCAAACAGGGGAAAGCATCCAAATCCCGGCTATGACTGTACCTAAATTTACTGCTGGTAAAGCTTTGAAAGAAGCTGTAAAGTAGTATTAGATACTTTTATGTAAACAAAGACTTCGCTTAATTTTTGGGCGAAGTTTTTGTTTATAAAAGAATATTTAGTAGCATTTGTCAAATATTAACAAATTAGGTATAATTCAAATGTTCGTACAAAAATAAAATAAAAAATTAATATGTTAGACTTTTTAAAGAATAAAAAAAATTATTTCGTAGGAGTTGATTTTGGAACTTCCTCTGTGAAAATAGTTGAACTTTTCTATAAGGATGGTAAGGTATACCTTTCTAATTATGGCGTGATTGATTTTGGTGATGAATCTGGAAAATTGAAATATGGGGAGAGAAAAGATGAGATCGTAAAGCATATTAAAATTCTTTTAGATAAAATGGACCCAGAGACACATAATGTGAATGTGGCTATTCCGGGTCAAAGTGGTTTGTCCGTGGTTATTGAATTCCCAAAGATGGACGAGGAAGAGTTGGCTAAGGCTGTGAAATTGGAGGCAGGAAAGTATATTCCTTCTCCGCTTGATGAGGTTTTCTTGAGCTGGGATTTAGTTTCGAAGCCGAAAGACCAAATAGGAATTATTCAGAAAAAAGAAAAAGTAGAAACAAAAACAAAGGATAAAATGGAAGTGCTTTTGGTGGCAGCACTTAAGAATGAAGTTTTAACATATGAAGATGTTGCCAAGGAAAGCGATCTTAATATAAAATCTTTAGAGTTGGATATATTCTCAATCGCAAGAGCATTTGTGGGAGAAGAATTAGGAACTTTTTTAATTGTTGATGTTGGCTTCAAGTCTTCCAATCTAATTCTCGTTGATAAGGGAGTAGTCAAGATTAGCAGAAGTCTAAGTGTTGGAGGTAATGAGATCACAAAGCTGATTAAGGCCACACTAAACATTAGTTGGAAGGAAGCAGAAAAAATAAAAAAGTCTGATAGAAATTTCTTTGGTGAAGGTGGTGATGTGAGTTTGATTCCAGTTTTCAATTCAATTTTGGAAGAAGCCAAGAGAATGATTGAAGAGTTTCATAAAAAAGAAGGCGAGACTAATCGAATAGATAACGTAATAATTTCAGGAGGAACATCTAAACTAAAAGGCATCAGTGAGCATTTCACTAATTCCCTAGGTGTGAAGACGATTATCGGTAATCCATGGAAAAGAGTGTTGCATAAAGATGCTAGATTGGATAGCAAAATGAATCAGTTAGGCGCTTCATTCTCTGTTGCTCTGGGATTAGCAATTAAGGGTGCGGATGATTATTCTCGAAAATAGAAAAAGATGGTATAATAAAAATACAATTATTTTAAGTTTTAAATAAAAAATAAAAAGATGGCTAATATAAATCTTCATCAATCTGTGGAGCGCAGTGAGAGTCTAAAGAAGAAACCGAGTTTTTTTGCAAGTAGAACATGGATATCCGTGTTACTTATAGTTATTTCATGTTCAGCTTATGCTGGTTTGAAATATTATCAATTCTCTCTAGAGCAAACAAAGCAATCCCTAATTGATGCGAAGCAGCAGGAAATGTTGAGTATGGACAAGGAGATGATTAGAGAAGTAGTTGATTTTAGAAATAAGACCAAGGGAATAGAATACAACATTGAAAACAAAACCAATCCAAATGTTAACTTTAGTCAAATGGAGAAATTATTGCTAAGTGATGTATATTTGGATAAATATGTTTATTCTTATGAAGACAGGGGAATAGAATTAGCTGTTGTTGCAGATGATTTTGAATCAATAGCGGAACAAATGTGGAATTTCAAGAAGTCAAAGGAGTTCGCTAGTGTTGAAATTGAAAACAGCTCCCTGAACGAGGAGGGTAAGACAGTGTTTACTTTAAAACTAAAGATGAATTAATCTTTGTTATTTTCTAATAAATTTATAAATTTTTAAAAATATGAAATTAAAATTCCTATTTTTCCCTGCGTCACTTGTTGCGGCAACCGTTTTAGTAATCTGGTTCATATGGCCTACATGGTTCAATGAAAAGGACGGTATCGGTACAATTATGGAGGAGATCAAGGTCAAGGAAGCTGAATTACTAAGTGTTCAGACTAAGAAAAGTAATTTAACTAGCTTAAATGCTAGTATGAACTCTGACGGAGAAGTGAATAAGAAATTTACGATGAGGTACTATCCTGAGACCGAAAAGAATGAAATCATTGTGAATGAGATTAATCAATTTGCTAAGAGTTCAAATGTGATTATTACTCAAACAGGAGTTGAGACAACGAAAGCAATCAAGAGTAGGGCGAAAAAAATAATGGGTCAATGTCTGCTAGTGAGTCCAATGGAAAGCTCAACTGCTAGAGTAAGAACCGAAGGTGCTCCGATTATCTCTATTAAAGAGGGCGAGGTAGATGTTGTTCGTGTTTCATTAACAGTGGTTGGAGATTACGCTGATGTTAAGAAATTTTTGAGCAGTGTATATGGTATGGAAATGGTGAATAATATCAGTGCTATTAATATTAAGAGGACTGAAGGCGCTGACATTGCTGAGGGTGGTGCTACAAGCGGCATAGATAAGCTAGAGGCTGAAGTTTCCGCTTGTTTTGGATACCTTCCTCAATCAACTGTTTCTCTGGAAGGTGATTTCTTAGAGCATTTGATTTTTGCTAAAAGTAGTTTTAATTTCGATTATATCACTAATCTTAGAGAGATGATTTCTAAAACAGCTAGTGACATCGCTATTGGATCTACAAGCAAATCTAATCCTTTTGTGCAGTAAAAATTTCTAACAAAAATGGAAGATAAAAATAAAATAAAAGAAGAATCAACTTCATCAGACACGCTCCTTTTGGACAGTGCTCCTCGTGAAATAGACAAGAAGTTTCTCGAGTTACTACCGGAAGATGTTGCTAGAGGTAACAGGATGATTTTTTTCGACAAGAAAGAGGGGGTCTATAGTGTTGCGATGGTTGATCTAAATAACCTGCAAGCACTGAATGTTCTTAGATTTGTGTCGAAGAAAAATAACATAGAATTTGAAAAATACGCAACTACTGAGGAGATTATTGAGGAGATGTTTGGTTTTTATCAAGATACTGAGACGGCAGTTGAGGATGTTGTGAAGTCATTTAAGGATGAAAAGGAGGAAATCGAAGGTAAGAAAAAAGATAAAAGAGAGGATAGTTATCAAAAGATTATTCAAGATGCGCCAGTTTCAAAATTAGCTAAAGTTATTATTACACATGCTATTGAGGCTGGAGCAAGTGACATTCATATTGAGCCAACCGATGAGGGTTATCGTGTTCGTTTTAGGGTTGATGGAATTCTTCATGCTTCACTAGTTACTCCGAGGGATGTTGGAAGAGCAATCGTTTCACGTATTAAAATTTTGTCTAATTTGAAGATTGATGAAACTCGCAAGCCACAAGATGGTAGATTTAGTTTGGCTGATGAGGCAGATGATGTGGGCAGTATAGATTTTAGGGTATCTACTTTCCCTGTTATTGGCGGTGAAAAGGTTGTGCTTAGAATCTTGGAAACAGATAATAATGTTCTAACTCTGAAAGATCTTGGTTCTATAGGTAGAAATGAAGAGATTCTAACTGAGGCAACAAAGGAGAGTAATGGTATTGTTTTGATGACAGGACCTACTGGTTCTGGAAAATCTACAACATTGTATGCTCTTTTGCAATCAATAAATCAGGAAGGTAGAAATATTGTTACGTTAGAGGACCCTGTCGAGTACTCAATAACGGGTATAAATCAGAGTCAGATAAATCCAGAAATAGGATATACATTCGCGAGTGGTTTACGTTCTATATTAAGACAAGATCCTAATGTGATTATGGTAGGAGAGATTCGTGATGCTGAAACTGCTGAACTTGCAATTCATGCATCACTAACGGGTCATTTAGTGTTTTCAACATTGCATACTAATAGTGCACTGGGATCTATTCCTAGACTTATAGATATGGGTATAGAGCCATTTTTGATGGCATCTTCAATAAAAGTTTTGGCAGCCCAAAGATTAGTTAGGAAGGTTTGTGAAAATTGTAAGGTTGAGGAGAAAATTCCTGAAGATTTTTATGTAAAAATTAAGAGTTTAGTGAGTGCTATTGATCCAAAAGAGGTTGCAAAATATGGGGTGGATGCTTCAGGGGAACTGAAATTTTACAAGGGAAAGGGATGTGAAGAGTGTAGTGATACTGGGTTAAAGGGCAGAATTGCTATTAGTGAGTGTCTTGAAATAAATAATGAAGTAAAAGATGCAATTTCCGATCCTCGAAGGGATGAGCTGTTGAGAGATTTAGCTATTAAGCAGGGCATGATTACTATGAAGCAAGATGGTATTTTGAAGGCTATTAAAGGACTAACTACGTTATCTGAAGTTGAAAGAATAACAGAGGGAAGTTTGTCTGTGGGTGGTGATATGGAGGATGATAAGGGTTAATTAGAGAAAATTAATCAGAATAGCTTATATGCAAGGAAGAAAAATATTTTTAGTAGGAATGAGCCCATTTTTTTATGGGCAGTATCACAAGAAATTCACCCAAGAAGGGTCAGAGGTTTTTATTTTAGATAACGAAGAATGCTGCTTGGTCGAGGCTGAAAAAAATTATCCGGATGTAGTGATTATTGATAGTTCTGGAATAAGAAGAGATTTAAATTATATTGCAGATGAGTTGATAGTTAGGCAAGGGAGTGAGGGTCAAGTAGAAATAGTGTTTTTAATTGAACAGGTAGAGCAAGAGCATTTTGAGGATAAAGGGCATAGATTTTTTTCTAAATTAAATCTTACCCCGTCAGAGATAATCGAAAGAATTAAACTTTTTTTAAAGTAATAGAAAATAATAAAAATGGAGGCTATTAATGCAAAGAAAAAATTGAAAAGTTTTTTAGCAGCAGTTGTGAAGCGAGATGCTTCAGATTTGCATCTTGCTGTAGATAGACATCCAACAATCAGGGTTGATGGTAAATTGATTCCAATTACTGAGGAAGATGTTTTAACTGCTAGTGATACTAAACTTATTAGCAATGTCTTAATCGGAGCTAAGGATAGAGCTGCTTTTGAAGACAAAGGTCACATTGGATTTTCTTTTCCATTTGAGAAAGGTGCTAGGTTTAGGGTGAATGTTTTCTTGCAAAAAGGTAATGTAGGTATTGTAATGCGTTTGGTTCAAACTGACATTCGTACACTAGAGGAACTTAATATTGATCCAGGTTTATATGACTTTGCAAAATTTTCTCAAGGCCTGGTGCTGATAACCGGTCCAGTAGGTCATGGAAAGTCGACTACAATGGCTGCTATGGTTGATTATATTAACCATAATTATAATAAACACATTATCACCGTTGAAGATCCAATAGAGTATGTGTATGAGCAAGATCAGTGCATTATTAATCAGAGAGAGGTTGGTGGTGATGTGAAGAGTTTTCCTTCAGCACTGAGAGCTGTTTTTCGTGAGGATGCAAATGTGGTTTTGATTGGAGAGCTTCGAGATTTAGATACGATAAGCACAACAATGACAGCGGCGGAAACAGGGCATTTAATTTTTGGAACATTGCACACGAATAATAGTGCTCAAACTATTGATAGAATCGTGGATGTTTTCCCTGCTCATCAGCAAAATCAGATTAGATCGCAGTTATCTAGTGTTTTACTAGGTGTTGTGTCACAGAGATTGGTTCCAAAGATTGGAGGAGGAAGAATTCCAGCTATTGAAGTTTTAATTAAGAATCATGCGATAGAGAATTTAATAAGAGAAAATCGAGCTTATCAGATAGATTCAGTTATTGAAACTAGTTTGCAAGATGGAATGATATCATTAGATAGATCTTTGAGTCAGTTGGTTCAAAAAGGTTTGATTACGATGGAGGATGCATTTACATTTAGTAATAATAGAGATTATTTAAAGACCATTATAAAGCAGTAGTAAGTTTGTATATATAACTAGCTCGTCACTGATATTTTTTGGGGGCAGTTGGTTCAAATAAAAAATATGAGATTTGTATTTAAAGCTAGAAACCAGAGTGGAGAAATTGAAGAAGGTAGAGTGGATGCTATTAGTGAGGAATTAGCAGTAAAGGTGTTAACTGAAAAAGGGTTGACCCCAGTATCCATTACAAAGGAAAAGGAAATGCCTAAGATGCTTAGAGATCTTCAGCGTTCCTGGGAAGGTGCTAGTCAGAAGGACTTGATGATTCTATTTAAACAACTGCATGCTTTGATTTCAGCAAAAGTTCCATTGATGCACTCACTAAGGTCATTAGAAGATCAGTTGGATAACATGTACCTTAGAAACATCATAAGGGAAGTCGCTAATGACATTGATGACGGAATTCCTTTCTCTGATAGTATGGAGAAATACCCAGAGGTTTTTTCTAGGATTACAACAAGCACAATCAGGGCTGGTGAAGTTTCAGGTAATCTTGAAAAATCAATTGCATATGTGGCAACTAATATTGATAAGAGCTATCGACTAGCTGCTAAGGTTAAGGGGGCATTGTTCTATCCTATATTTGTCCTGACAGCTGCGTTGATTATTGGATTTTTAACAATTACATTTATTGTTCCTAAATTGACAGTGGTTATTAAGGATATGAATATGGTTGTTCCTTGGTATACTACAGCTCTAATAGGTGTAGGTGATTTTATGCAGACTTATTGGTGGGCAGTATTGGTGGTTATTTGTGCAGCCGTTGGTGGAGTTTTCTATTATATCAAGACTGAGTCAGGAAGAAGGGAATGGGATAGGGTGCAGCTGGATATTCCAGTATTTGGGAAATTATTAAAGTATGTTTACTTGGCTAGATTTTCTGGTAACTTAGCAATGCTTTTAACAGGAGGTATTCCAATTGTCCAAGCTTTAGCAATTGTTTCTGATGTGGTAGATAATAGTGTTTATAAAAGCTTGATTCTTCGTGGGGCTGACGAGGTGAAGTCAGGAGGAAATATGAGTGGTGTATTTTTCAATAGTAGACATGTTCCAGTGATTGTATCAAGAATGATTAAGGTGGGAGAGGATACTGGTAAGCTAGATGATGCACTGAATAGTGTGGATAGTTTTTACCAACAAGAGGTTGATGATATCGTGAGAAATATGTCATCATTAATAGAGCCGATATTGATTGTTCTTTTGGGTATTGGTGTTGCTGCGTTGGTTTTTGCAATCCTTCTTCCGATTTACAATATCACTAGTCAGTTCTAGTTAAGGTGTGGTATAATAGTATTGTGTTAGAATCAGACTTTTTCAGAAATCTCGTTTGTTGTGAAAGTTTCTATTTCTTAGTGAGATAAGGAATTTCAGTAGAAAAGGTTTTTGGGGTAGTCTAGTTCGTTGGTTTGATTTTTTTAAAAAACAAAGAATTGAAAATAGAAATAAAAAACAAGGTTATGACTCTCGAGAACATAACTTTAATAAATAAAAAAAAGAAGGGAGGTGTAAGATATGAATAAAAAAGGTTTTACATTGATTGAGCTTTTGATCGTTATTGCGATTATTGGTATATTAGCTTCTATCGTGTTGGTAAGTTTGAACAGTGCGAGAGATAAAGCTAGAGCTGCTTCTGCGCAATCTAGTTTGGCTAGTGTTATGCCCGAACTTACAATCTGTGCAGATGACGAAGGAGTTGCTACATCAGCAGCACCTGCTAGTACTGTTACAGTTTGTTGTACTGCTGCCGCTTGTGCAGCTGCTCAAGCTGGTTTTGATGTTACTTGGCCTGCATTGCCGACTGGATGGGCGTATGCAGCACCAACTGGATCACTTGCTGGAGATGACTATGCATACACCGCAACAGATGGAGTAAGAACTGTTACATGTGATTTTGCAACAAAGGCTTGTACTCAATAGTTTCTAGTTTAGAAATTTGCTTACTTACTGATGCTTTAGGTGGTATCAGTAAGTAGTCAAAATTTTTAATTCACAGAATCAATGATAAAAAAAATAATTTCTAAGGGAAATAAGTCAGGATTCACTTTAATTGAGATATTAATCGTGGTAGCGATTATTGGTATATTACTTGTCTCGGTTTTGATATTTATGGATAGTTCTCGGAGGAGATCCAAGGATGCTGCTTTCAAAAGTACTGTAAGAAGTATTTCTCCAGCAGTTGAATTGTGTTGTACTTCTGAGGGAATTATTAAGGATAAAGCTGTGGGCGCAGGAGATAGTTCTCGTGTGTGTAGTGTTGAGGCTCAGTTGGTCTATCCTAATGATGATAATGTCGGATCTGTTTTTGCAGAGAGGTATTGTGATAATGCTGGTGGATACAGGGTAATTGTGCGTCCAGGAGATGACAATTCCGGAAATTGTGAATCAGCAGTAATTGAATATGGTAAAGCACTATCATTCGAGGGTTGTTAGATGTATTTTTAACTTCAAGATTTAAGATAATAAATGTTTATGGTTTTGATTTTTTTTGTTTTTGGTTTAATTATCGGAAGTTTTTTAAATGTAGTTATTTATAGACTTGATTTAGCTGAATCAATTGCATTGAGTCGCTCTCATTGTCCTTCATGTAAGAAGCAAATTTCTTGGTATGATAATATTCCAGTCATAAGCTTTTTATTGCTTAAGATGAGGTGTCGAAGCTGTAATGAGAAAATTTCATGGGAATACCCATTCATAGAAATACTAACTGGAGTAGTGTTTATGCTAGTGGGCTATTATTTCTTTGATATGAATAGTATGCAAACTTGGGCAGAAACATTTTTCTATCTAACTGTGTTTTCATTATTGATTGTTATTGTTGGATATGACATTAAGTTTATGGAAATTCCAATGTTAATGGTTTGGCTTGTGATAGGAATTGCTACTGCATTTTTTATTTTTCAAGATTGGTCTAGTTTTTCTGAATTAGCTAATAAATCTTTTTGGTCTTTTAATATCTCAAATGGTTTGTTGGGAGGAGCAATTGCTGCGGCCTTCTTTTATTTCTTAGTTTTTATTTCCAAAGAGAAGTGGATGGGAATGGGAGATGTGTATATTGGCTTTATTGTAGGATTGTTAGTTGGATTCCCTGATGTGTTTTTAAGTTTAATTATATCATTTACAACTGGTTCAATTTTTGGTATAATATTAATAGCACTCAAGAAGAGTACACTGAAAACGCAAGTTCCATTTGCCCCATTTTTAATCTTAGGTAGTTTTTTAGCTATATTTTTAGCACAGGAGATTGATATTATTCATAAGTTCATTTGGCCTATTTAAAATAATTATGTATCAAACAAAACGAGGATTTACTTTACTAGAAGTGTTAGTTGTAACAGCCATTATTTTGATTATGACTGTGTCTATTTTAGCTACATTAAACTCTAATAAGTTAGATAGAGAATTGGAGTCTGCAGGTGATCAAACTTATTCTGCAATTAGGGAGGCTCAAAATTACGCGCTAACTGGAAAAGAAACAGCGCCAGGTTGTGATGTCTACAGTTTCTCTTTTTCAGATGATCGGTATATTATTTCCAATAAAGAATCTGATGGAACAGAATGTGCATTTAGGACAGTAGGTGAATTGAAAAACTCAGTGCAATTTGCAGGATCTGGATCTATAGATTTTAGTGTTCCACATGGGGACGTCAATGTGGAAACTGTGGAATCTATTGGATTATCAAAAAGTGGTAAGACTTATAATGTTTGTGTTTATAACGTAGGAGCTGTTACTAGAACTAGAACTTCTTGTTCAAGTACACCTCAATAATATTTATGAAATCTTATATAAAAAATAAAAATAAAAAAGGCTTTTCTATCGGTGAGGTGATCCTATCAGTTTTCATTGTTGGAACCACATTGGTGGTCGTTACTTCGATTATGGCAAAATCCATCGGAGTTTTTCTGGAAGACAAGAATTCAGTTATAGCAGCTAACTTGTCTCAAGAGGGAGTAGAGTTAGTAAGAAATGTTAGAGATAACAACTGGGCAACTGGGCAATTTGATGATGGAATGGATGACGGGAGCTTTATTATTGATAAAGATTCTAATTTATCAGATGCTTCTGGGGACAATCAGTTTTTGAGCTATTCGGATTCTGAAGGCTATATACATGGAGCTGGAGATAGAACTAAATTTAGTCGACAAATAAGAGTCGATGTTAGTGCTACTGATGAGACAATTGAAGTTGTTAGTTTGGTTATGTGGGGTAGCAGTACAAGTTTCCCTGCGGGACTAGATGCGTGTAATGTTTCAAGCAAGTGTGTTTTTACTAAAGCAGTACTAACTGATTGGAAAAAATAGAAAAATAAATTTTATTTATACTTAAATTGGTATGCAAAACAAAAAAGAAAAAGGATTTACTCTAATAGAAGTTTTAGTCGCTATGTTTATCTTCACAATGATGATGATGGCAACTATTTTGGCTTTTTCTAATTTATTTCAAAGTTATAGGCAATCTAAGAATATTCAAGAGGATATAGATAATTCTCAGTTTGCTATGAATTTGATGATGAAAAGCTTAAGAACAAGTAGCGTCATTGACGGTGGTGATAGTGGTATTAGTAATGAAGTTACTATATTTGATTATTCTCAGAAAAAATGTATTACTTATGGTTTCTATAATCAAGACGGTAGGAGCTTTTTAGGAATGACGTCTGCGAGCAGTGAAGATTTGGGTGAATGTGAGAGTGAGGGTTCTGGGGACAGTATGAAAGCAATGACAACTGGTGACGTTACTGGTAAATTTTGGTGGGTGAAATCTGATGGTGATACTAATGTTGTTGGTTCTGTCACCGCATTGGTGCATGTAAATTCAGATGTTGGTGGAGTAGATATACAATCCTCTGTTTCATTGAGAGACTACACTGTCTCTGGAATAGAATTAGGAATTTAAATTTAAAAATATGCAAAATAAAAATAAAAAACAAGGATCTGTATTGGTGTATACGCTATTTATTATGTTTTTAGCTTTGATTATGGCTGTTGGTATAATAATTTCATCTGTAAGTGAAACTAGCTCTACTCTCGCAACTAAGAATTCAACGGCTGCTTTTCAAGTTGCTGATTCTGGAATGGAGTTTGTTAATCAGGCTATTAAGGAGAATGCAGGAGCTGTGGCTAGTGTGGGTGACTTGTGTGACCTCTCATCTTTCGTGGATGCTTGTGATAGCTCTGGAGATGATGCTGTTTGCGAGAGCGCAGTGAGTGACATGGATTTTATCGTAGAGTTTTTTGATGGAGAAACTGATTCTGATATTATGGAATGTGGAGATGATGTGAGTGATATCCTAAGAGTGAAATCAACTGGAACGTATAAGGAAACTAGTCGTGCGGTTGAAGTTAAATTAGGAGAATTACCTACTCCGTAAATATTTTTTGATTATTGAAGGCTTTAAAAGCTTGAGTTTTATTCTCAAGCTTTTTTGTATGTTGAATTTTCTATCTTAAATCCCTATCTCAACTCTAATTATATGGTACAATGAGTAATATAAGGTAAGCTAATTTTTTGAATACAAATGGATAAAAAGACTATTGAAAATAGAATTAAAAAACTTAGAAGTGAGATTGATAAGCAGAGATATGAATATCATGTTTTAGATAATCCTGAAGTTTCAGATATTGTGTATGATTCTCTCATGAAGGAGTTGGTCGAATTAGAAGCTAAATATCCAGAATTTCGATCAAGCACAAGTCCTTCGCAGAGAGTGGGTAGTAGAGCATTGGATAAGTTTGAAAAAGTGAAGCATAAGGTTCGCCAGTGGTCCTTTAGCGATGTTTTTGATTTTGAGGAATTGGAGAAGTGGGAGGAAAAAATCGATAGAATGGTTTTGAAAAAGACTGGTAAAAAAGAGAAATTGGAATATTGCTGTGAAATGAAGATTGATGGTTTGAAGATAATTCTTACTTATGAGAAGGGTAAGTTAGTGCAAGCCGCTACAAGGGGTGATGGGATTATTGGTGAAAACGTTACTCAGAATATAAAGACAATTAAAAGTATTCCACTGGAGTTAAATTATTCAGTGGACTTAATTGCTGTGGGAGAAATTTGGCTTAGCAAAAAAGAATTAGGCAGACTGAATGTGATTAGAAATGAGAAAGGTGATGCGCTTTTTGCTAATACTAGAAACGCTGCAGCTGGATCAATCAGGCAGTTGGATTCTAAGATTGCTGCATCTAGAAATTTAAATTCTTTTATATATGACATAGATTATATTGATTCAGAGGACATCAGTGTTCTTGATGAGCTGAAATTTGAGAATCAAATAGAAGAGCTTAATGTGCTAAAAGAATTAGGATTTAAAGTGAATGGGGATTTTAAAAAATGCTCTAACATTAAAGAAGTAGAAAGTTTTTATGAAAGCTGGATAGAAAAGAAGAATGCGCAAGATTATGATATTGACGGAGTAGTTATAAAAACTAATTCAAAAAGACTTCAAGATTTACTAGGCTATACTGGAAAATCTCCGCGTTGGGGTACTGCGTATAAGTTTCCAGCTGAGAAAACCACAACAGTTATCGAGGATATTGTTATTCAAGTGGGAAGAACTGGAGCATTGACGCCTGTAGCTCATTTGAGACCAGTTAAGGTTGCTGGTTCAGTTGTGAGTCGTGCAACATTGCATAATGAAGACGAGATACGAAGAATGGATATTAGAATTGGTGATACTGTGGTTATTCAGAAAGCAGGAGATGTTATTCCTGAGGTTGTTGAAGTGATAAAAAGCTTAAGAGACGGAGAGACAAAAAGATTCTTGATGCCAGTTAACTGCCCTGTTTGTGGTGGGGAGGTTAAGAAGAAAGATATTTCAAAAAGTGATAAAAATAAAGAAATGTCAGCTTCTCATTATTGTTTAAATAAGAAATGTTTTGCCATAGAGACTCAAAGAATAATACATTTTGTTAGCAAAAAAGGATTCAATATTGATGGATTGGGAAATAAGATTGTTATTCAATTAGTAAATGAGGGCATTGTTGTTAATTTCGCAGATATTTTCGAAGTTAAAAAAGGTGACCTTGAGGCGCTTGAAAGATTTGCTGAAAAATCTGCAGATAAGTTGGTTAGTGCGATAAATAAAAGTAAGGAGATTGAATTTCAAAAATTTCTATTTTCTCTCGGCATTCGTCATGTAGGTGAAGAGAGCGCTGTTTTAGTTTTAGATAATCTGAATAATGTCTTGAAAGAGAAGGTAGAAAATCTTAGCGATGTTATTAGAATTTTCCCTAAAATCTCAATCGAAGAATGGTTAAATGTGAAGGGTATAGGTCAAAAAGCTGCTCAAAGCTTGAATGAATGGTTCTTAGATGAAGAGAATATCAAGTTACTAACAAGAATGAATGAACTTGGTGTTAGTGTCATTTTTGAGGAAAAAAAGGAGTTGGGAGGCAAGTTAGATGGAAAAACTTTCGTATTAACGGGCGAGTTGAAAAGCTTTACAAGAAGTGATGCAAAGGATATGATAAGGAGAGAAGGGGGAACTACATCTTCTTCAGTTAGCAAGAAAACCAGTTATATTCTAGTAGGGAAAAATCCTGGATCTAAGTTTGAAAAAGCGAAGAAGTTAGGGGTGAAAATTGTTAATGAAGAAGAATTTTTAGCACTTATGGATACTGAAGTATAGTTTTCAATCTTATAGTAAATTGAAAGTTGTAAAATTTTAAATTTAGATAAATTATGTTAGAAAAAGACGAAATAAAGCACGTGGCCGCTCTGGCGAGAATTGGAGTGACTGATGAGGATATTGAAAGATATCAAAAAGATTTATCTTCTATTTTAGATTACTTTAAAGAATTAGAGGAGGTGAATACTGATTCTGTGGAAGAAATTGGTCATATTACTGGAGAATTTAATAAAACAAATGAGGATTGCGTGACAGAGACTACTGAAATAGAGAGAGGTGATATTTTGAAAAATGCACCGGATGAAAGAGATGGGCAATTTAAGGTTAAGGCCGTATTCTAATTTGTTGAGAGTGATAATTGAAAATTTTAAATTTGGTGAATATATGATTAGGGAGTTACATGAAAAATTAATTAAAGGTGAAATTACTTCAGTTGAATTGACTGAGAATTATTTAAATACAATAGAAGAGAAAAACGGAGATATTAATGCTCTTTTAACTATCACAAAAGAACAAGCTTTAGAACAAGCTCGTTTTATTGATGAAAAAATTGCAAAAGAAGAGGAGATTGATTTGGTTGCTGGAATACCGATGGCACTCAAGGATAATATGTGTATGGATGGAGTTCGCACAACCGCTGCTTCTAAGATTCTAGATAATTATATTGCTCCTTATGATGCAACCGTTGTTCGAATTTTAAAAGAAAAAGGTGCAGTGATTATAGGGAAGGCTAATTTGGATGAGTTTGCAATGGGAGCTTCAACTGAAAACAGTGCTTATGGTGTTGTTAAGAATCCAGTTGACACTGAAAGGGTTGCGGGTGGTTCTTCAGGTGGTAGTGCTGCAGTTGTTGCAGCGGATATGTCTGTGTGGTCTTTGGGGTCTGACACTGGAGGATCAATTCGTCAGCCAGCATCTTTTTGTGGTGTTGTTGGATTGAAGCCTACTTATGGGAGAGTTTCTCGTTATGGTCTCTTGGCAATGGCTTCCAGTTTTGATCAAATTGGTCCAATTACACATACCGTTGAGGATGCCGCAATTGTGCTTTCTGTAATTGCAAAAGAAGATAGAAAAGACGCAACTTGTGTGCCAAGTATGGAAAAGAAATTTGAGAATTACCTGACAGGCGATATAAAAGGTAAGAAAATTGGAATTGTGAAAAGTCATTTGGAAGGATTGGATGATAAGATTAAAGATAGGTTTAATGAAGCAGTTGAAAAATTCAAGAAACTTGGGGCAGAGGTGAAGGAGATGGAACTTCCTTATAACAAGTATGCTCTTTCTACTTACTATATTGTTGTTCCTTGTGAGGTGAGTTCAAATATGGCACGTTTTGATGGAATAAGATATGGACTTAGTGTGGATGATAAGGAGGATTCCGGAATGGGAAACTTACTAGAGACTTACTTGGATACAAGAAGAGTTGGTTTGGGAGATGAAGTGAAGAGGCGGATTATGCTTGGAACTTATGCTCTTAGTGCTGGATATTACGATGCGTACTATAAGAAAGCTCAAAAAGTAAGAGGACTTATTAGAAATGATTTTGAGAAAGCTTTTGAGGAAGTTGATTATGTATTCTCACCTACAGCACCTGAAGTTGCTTTTAAGCCAGGCGAGAAAACAGACGATCCATTGAAGATGTACCTTTCTGATATTTATACAATAACAGCTAATTTGGCTGGAGTTCCTGCTATCTCTTTCCCAATAGGAACGATTCCTGTTGATGGTAAAGAGTTGCCTATTGGAGGGCAATTGATGGGTAAATGGTTTGATGAAGAAAATCTTTTAAATGCAGCTCATGCATTTGAAATTAATAGTACTAAATAGTAACTCATTCAATTTTGTGGATTTGGATTATAATTTTTTTAGCCAAGTTATAGATTTTTTCAAGAATATTCTAGATTCTAGATTTTTTCTGGTAATCAAGTTTGTTTTAGGTGTTTATGCGATAGTTCTGTTTATTGATATCGTTCTATTGTTGATTTTGCGAGGTTTGGGTAGTGATTTTACAGTGGGTTGGAAGGGAGCTAATGTGCCAAGTGAATCAAGGGGTAAGATGGCTAAAAAATGGTCTGTGATAATGAAAAGACTGGATGGTGAAAATATTTCACAGTACAAAGCTTCAGTTTTGGAGGCGGATGCTATAGTAGATAATGTTTTGGAAAAGATTGGATACCCAGGTGAAAATATGAATGAAAGACTGCAGAATATTACTGCTATTCAAATTGAGAACATAGATGATTTGAGAGCTGCTCATGATATTAGAAATAATATTGTTTATGATCAAGGATATGAAATTACTATTGAGGAGGCTAGAAGCACTCTCGGTATTTTTGAAAAATTCTTGCATGACTTAGAGATAATGTAGTTATGCTAAACCCAATTAACCATTCGTCATAAAATCCTTAATTTCGGCTGTGACTTTGGAAAAATATATCAGCGTATCTTAATATGCTTCAATATTTCTCCTGCGTCTCGCTCGAAATTAAGAAATTTATTATCAACGAAGCGTTAATTAAGTCTAACATTAAAATAAAAACAAATTTTTTATGGGTGTTTTTTTGGATTTAAATCCAGGTAAAAAAATAAATATAACTAAACATAGGGATTATTGTGATTTTAAAAAAGATTACGATAACTCTTCTCATATACTTTTTTCTAAGGGGAAATCAGCTGATTGTTTTTACACAGAAGATTCGGGTTTGTATATAACACCAAAGGAAAAAAAGATTTTAGAAATTGGCGGAAATATTCGAAAAAGGGGTAAGTATTGGGACGGACTGAGTAATAGAATTGTTGATAATTACAAGAAGGTGCAACCATCTTCTGCAAGTCTTTTGTATTGGAGGTATAGAAAAGCGAATAATGAAATTGAAAAAGTTAAATTGGAAATGAAAAACCAAGCGAAGGGTTTTTTTGGAAAAATTTCTATCGTTCGGCTTTGGAATACGTCGATAGTAGCATCGATGCTTGTCGGAATGGTTTTTACGTCTATGGTTTATAGATATTTAGGACAAAGTGCTTCAGCGGTAGAGTCTATTGATGATAGTCAGGTTGTGTATCAGGAAACCGTGGATAATTATAATGAAAGAAAAGCAGTGAGTGAGGAGTGGAATCAGGACAAGGAGGGTCAATATATTGATGATGTGATGAAATTTTTGGAAAATGAAGATAAGAAGAAGTTTGAAAAAGAGGTTCGTTCTATGGTTAAGGGTTATCCGATCGAAGAGATGGTGCCTTATATCTTGAAACAGGACAAGGCTGTAGCTGCGTTTTTAGTAGCGATTGGAAAGAAAGAAAGTAATTGGGGAAAAAGAGCACCAGTTTTAAATGGAGAAGATTGCTTTAACTATTGGGGGTATAGGGGGAAAAGAGAGAGAATGGGCTCCGGAGGGCATACTTGTTTTGACGGACCAAAAGACGCAGTTGATACTGTTGCAAAAAGGATTGATTGGTTGGTTAAAAATAAGAACCTAAATACCCCAGAAAAGATGATAATTTGGAAGTGTGGAAGTAGCTGTGCTGGGCATAGTCCATATAGTGTAAGAAAGTGGATTAGCGACGTAGATTTGTACTTTAGTAAGCTGAATAAATAAAGGGGCATTTTTGCTTTAAATAAAGGATAAAAACAGTCTAAAAGGGCTGTTTTTGTGTTGTGGATAAGTTGTTGATAAGCTATTGACAAAAGATGAAAAATTTGCTACAATTAAACTTATGCTAAAGAAAGGCATAAATTAAATCAAAACAGAAATTTATACATTTTAAAAGACCCTGAGAAGCAACTGATACTTTTGAAAAGTGTAGATTTTTTTTATTATTTTAAAAAATTATGAGTGAAGTTCCATTATTACTAAATTCAATGAAAAAAAGGTTTAACAGAAGTAATATATTACTTGGTTTAGGCCTAGTTCTTACTGTGTGTTCTGTTTTTTATATTTTTAGCACTGAAATAGCTTCTGGTGCTCAAATCACAGAAGTTGATAAGGGTATAAATATCGCAGCTCTATCTATAGGTAGCGAGAAGGATGAGAATAGTTTAGCATCTCATGAGGAAGGTGAGGATCTTGAGAATACTATCAATGAATACTTTGGCCTAGTGGTTAAGGATCAAGAAAAGGCTGAGCTTGAGGAAAAATTGTATGAAATGGTAGCAGGTCATCCTATTGAAGAGATGGTTCCTTATATTGCCGAGTATGACAAGGAAATCGCAGGTCTAATTGTAGGTATTGGAAAAAAAGAAAGTAATTGGGGAAAAAGATCTCCTTTGAAAGATAATGGTGAAACATGTTATAATTATTGGGGATACAAAGGTGCTGGTACTGAGGGCGTTGCTATGGGTCATGGATGTTTTGGTACTCCTGAGGAGGCAGTAGGTGTTATTGGTAAGAGAATTCAGAATTTAGCAGATCAGGAAATTAGAACTCCTTCAGAAATGATTGTATGGAAATGTGGAAGAAGTTGTGCTGGTCATGCACCAGGAAGCGCAGATAAATGGATAAGTGATGTTAGTATCTATTACAATAGGATAATGACTTTCTAATAAGAGCCTATTTAGGATCCTCATAAGCTACTTTGAATTTAAAGTAGCTTATGAGATATGGATTACGAATAGACTTTAAAAATAAAAATATGATTAAAAGCATTGGTGTTAGGGAGTTTAATCAAGAGATTGAAAAATCTTCTGATGATGTGGAAATAATCGATGTCAGAGAACCAGAAGAATATGCGCAAATTAGAATTAAAGGTTCTAAGCTTATTCCTATGGGTGAGATTATAAAAAAAATAAAAAACATTGATTGGACTAAGAAAATTATTCTAGTCTGTAGAAGTGGTGCAAGAAGCATGTACGCTGCTGACTTAATAAGTAGCAACGGACATACTGACAAAGATATCTATAATCTTGATGGAGGTATCAATGCTCTTGAGATGGCTGAATGTAAGTGTTTAGAGAAATAAATAAATAACTTCTCCATATATTATGATTGATTATCAAACTTTTTTAACAAGCAGTTTTTTGGGAAATACAGGAGAAGACTATCTCTATGCTCTCGCTATATTAGTGGGAGCTTTGATAGTTTTCAAGGTGTTTCAATTTATTATAATTAAAAAACTTGAAAAAGCTGCAAAGGTAACTAAGACGGATGTGGATGATTTCATCATCAGTCTTGTGAAGAGTATTAAACCACCGTTCTATTTTATTATCTCAATCTATATCGCTTTGATTTCTTTGGATAGTATTCCTGTCGCAAAGAAATTTATTGATGTCGCAATTTGGTTGATTGTTTCTTACCAAGTTATTATAGTCCTCCAGAAGATTATCGATTATATGGTGGATAGGATAACTACAGATGAGAATGGTGAATTTGACAATGATAAGGAAATAGTAAAGCTTTTAGGTAATATTTTGAAAGTGGTGTTGTGGTTAATTGCAATTCTTTTGGTGCTTTCTAATTTAGGCGTGAATGTGACCTCTGCGGTTGCTGGACTTGGAATTGGAGGTATTGCAATTGCAATGGCTGTGAAGGATGTTTTGTCTGATATTATTGCATCTTTTACAATATTTCTTGATAAACCTTTTAAGGTTGGTCAGAGTATTAAATTTGGTAGTGATGTTGGAGAGGTGAAGAGAATTGGAATTAGAAGTACTAAGATTAAGACACTTCAAGGTGAGGAACTAGTGGTTACAAACCAAGATTTAGCTAAGGCAAGAATTCAAAATTACAAAAGAATGACAAAGAGAAGGGTTAAGCAATCATTAGGGGTTGTGTATGGAATTAGTTCTGATAAAATCAAATCAATTCCAGTTTGGATTCAGGAAATTGTGGAGTCTACGGAAAATACTGAATTTGCAAGAGCACATTTTTCTAGCTATGGTGATTCTAGTTTGAACTTTCAGTTTGTGTACCATATTAGTTCAGATGATTATGGAATGTATATGGATGCACAGCAAAAGATTAATATAGAAATTTATGAGAAGTTTGAAAAGGAAAGTATTGAATTTGCTTATCCAACTCAAACAGTTATCTTGGAAAAATAAAATCCTTTAAAGAGCAGTCTCAGCGACGAGGCTGTTTTTTTGTTGATGGATGAAATGCGTAATTCCTGAAGCGCATGTTTTTCTCGCCATTCGTTCCAGTTGGTACGGGGCTTCGAAAAAACATGCTCTTCAGTAAGCAGATTATACTAAGTTAATCTTTTTGATTGGAGCTTAAAAATGGTATAATAAAAGAAATAGAAATAAAAAATAAAAATGGATAAAATTAAGTATGCATACTTAGCAAGTGGGTTGGCAATAATTATTTTTGTTGTGGCTTTTGTTTTGGCAAAAGCTCCGGAGAAGCAGGTGGTTGAAAATGATTTGTCTCCTGAAGATTATGCATTTGTGAATTTAGAATATCCTGAATCTGAGGAGGGAGTGATTGAAATTAAGTCAGAGGTGAAAGGTGATCAAGATAAGGAAGTTGTTGATGTTGAAGTAAAAGCGGCGGAGACTAAGAGGGAAATTGAGGCGGCGGAAGTTATCGAAGAGATTTCTGAAATAGCTATTGAGGAAGTTGTGACGGAGACTGAAGAAGAATATGTGGCTGAAAAAGTAGAGGAGGAAAATGACAATGAATATGATGAAATGGATATTAAGGACAAGTTAGTTAGTTGGGGATTTCAAAAATCAAGCGGAAGAAAGATTGATACAATTGTAATTCATTCATCATATAATTCTCTTGGTGGTGATGAGTATGACAAAGATTTATTGATTGATGTGTATAAGGAGTATGGGGTGAGTCCACACTATTTGATTAATCGAAAAGGAAAGGTCTATCGGTTAGTGGAAGATGAGAATATCGCCTATCATGCGGGTGTGAGTGAGGTTCCAGATGGTAGAAAAAATGCTAATGGTTTTTCGATTGGAATTGAATTGATTAATAATAAAGAGGACGAATATTCAAAATCTCAATACGCTGCATTGAACGATTTACTTGATTATTTGGGAAAAAAGTATAAGATAAAGTATGTTCTCGGACATGATGAAATTGCACCAGACCGAAAGACTGATCCATGGAATATGAATTGGAAAAAAGTTGATCGGTGATTTGTGAGTCTTGAATAATATATTTTTCTCGCTTTTCGTTCCAGTAGGTACGGTGCTTCGAAAAATAAATTATCCAAGACTTTCTGATAATTGTTTGTTAGAAATTAATAGTGTATGTTTAATATTGAAATTAAAATTGAAGATGATAAGATAACCCTGATTCTTAGAAAGGATGAGGAAGTTGTTGATGAAATGATTTGGAATGAGCATCAGAATTTGAGCGCAGAGCTTCTGGGTAAAATTGATGAGCTGATTACTCGAAATAAAGTAGATAGAAATGAAGTGAAAAACGTTTCAGTCAACACTGGAATTGATGAAAAGTTCACAACGGTTCGAATTGCAAAAGTAGTTGCGAATACTTTTAATTATGTGAATTCTGATTAAGGTTAAAGGAATCTTGAATAATATATTTTTCTCGCTTTTCGTTCCAGTAGGTACGGTGCTTCGAAAAACATATTATTCAAGATTTTGAATTTGCTAGTGCTTGTCATTTCGACCGATCCGCCTAGGCGGAGAGTGGATAAATCTCGCCATACATAAGGCTAGTGATAATATTTAGGTTGAGATCTCTCGACTGCATTTCACTCATACCTCGTTCCATTTCGCTCGAGATGACAATAATTTAATATAATAAAAAACATGGAATATTTTAATGGAATAGCGACAATATTAACTGGAGCTATAGCTTGGTTTGTTTATTGGCTAAAAAAGAAGAATGAAAAGGTTCAAGCTGCCAGAGTGCTATTGACCGAGATTAGAATTGCAGAAGTAAATATTGAAAAAATTAAAGATAAAATTGATGATGGCAAGAGCCTTGATTTGCCCTTGGTTTTTCCTACAAGAAATTGGAAGAAGTACGCACATCTTTTTATTAGTGATTTTGATCAAGATGAATTAAGGATGATTAATTCTTTTTATGATTATGGGGAGGCTATAGAGGACTCAATTAAAAGGGATGATAATTATTTTTGGATAACTGCAGAAGAAAGAGGAAGGGTTATGGTGCAAAAGCTAGCGAAATTTATTGATGAATCTTTTGATCAAGATGCAGAAAATAGAGACAAATACGTTAAAGATAAAAGAGATTATCTTTCTATTGGATTTGATGAATATAATATTCCGTATTATCCAAAAAGAACATTTGATTATATAAATAAGTGCTTGCCTAAGATTAAAAATATAACCACATCTTCTTGTGGGGTGAAGCTAAAGAAAATTGCTAAATTGAATAAGTAAGATGCTTTGTTGGCATTTAAATTTATGAAAAATAAATTAATAATAATTCGAGGTAAAACAGGAGGAGGGAAAACAACTCTTGTGAATAGGGTTGGTGATGAATTTGGTTTTGATAAATTAATTTTTGATGAGGATATAAAGAAGAGATTTTCAAGAAGTAATTGGTTTTCAGGTGCAGGTGCGATTGTTAATGAAAAGTTAAGATGTGGTAGGAGTATTGTTGTTGAAGAGGCTTTTTTAGATAAGGAGAACTTTGATAATTTTTTTGAAGCAATTGATGATCTAGAAAAATATGATATTTTCTGTGTTAGACTTGAATGCTTGCAGAATACATCGATAAAAAGAAAGACTGATTTATCTGTCCAAGTTGTTGCTGGTCAGTTCACTAGGGAGGTATATATAATTGATGACCTTAAAGAATTTATAATTAATACTGAAAATAAATCAAAAGAAGAGGTTCTAAATGAATTTATTGAATTGGGAATAATTTAAGTTTATGGAAAATATAGATTATAAAAAACTAGAACTCCTAGCTCCGGCTGGGAGTCCAGAGAAGATGAAATATGCTTTGGAATATGGGGCGGATGCTGTTTATTGTGGTGTGCCTGATTTTTCTTTGAGAGCAAGGATCAATGCGTTTACTTTTGAGGACCTGAAAGATGGCTCAGAGCTTGCTCACGGGCTCGGTAAGAAGTTCTATGTAACTTTGAATATATATGCGCACAATCAACACTTTGATAAGCTGGAGGGGCATTTGAAGCGTTTGAGTGAAATTGAAATTGACGGGATTATTTTGAGTGATCCAGGAATTTTGATGTTGGTGAAAAAACATTTACCGAACGTTGAGATTCATCTTTCAACTCAAGCTAATGCGACCAATTGGCAAGCTGTGAAGTTTTGGGCAGAGCAAGGGGTGACTCGAGTTGTTTTGGCGCGTGAAGTTTCACTCGAAGAAATCAAAGAAATCAAAAAAAATGTTCCTGAAATGGAGTTGGAATATTTTGTTCATGGTGCAATGTGCATGAGTTATTCTGGACGTTGCATTCTTTCAAAATGGATGAGTGGAAGAAGTGCTAATCTTGGGGATTGCTCACAACCTTGTCGCTGGGCTTTTGATGAAGTTCAAGCAGAAGGAGACACTGAAATCAAAGAGATGAAAGTGACCGATAGGATGAAAGAGCATGAAATCGAACTTGAGGAGGATCAACACGGAACATATTTTTTCAATAGCAAGGACATGAATCTCTTGAATCATTTGAAAGACTTGGCAGACGCTGGTGTGGAATCTTTCAAGGTGGAAGGACGAAACAAAAGTGTGTACTATCTGGCTTTTGTAATGAGAGCCTACAGAAATGTTTTGGATGTAATTGTTGAAGGCAGAGATGACGTTGAAGAAGTTACAAAAAAAGAACAAGAAAATTTGAATAGCTTAGTGCATCGAGGATACACTGAAGGATTTTTGCTAGCTCAAGAGCCAGAGCATAATTTTGAAAACTCTCACAGTGGAAGCAAATATGAATTTGTGGGAGAAATTCTAGGGCAAAACAAAGAGGGGTTGTACGAAGTGAAAGTTCACAATGCAATCTACGCTGACGACGAAATTGAAGTGATTGAAAAATCAGGAAACAGCTCAGTGAAGTTTGAGAAAATTACAAAGGAAAGCGGAGAAGAAGTCGAATCAGCCCACGGCGGACACGCTTCAAATTATCATTTCGAGATCGACAAAAAAGACATCAATCCAATGTCGCTTTTGAGGAAGGTGGCTAAGTAGATATAAATAGAATTAAAATAAAAATATGACAACTAAAAAATCAATGGATTTGTTTGGTGAGGCTTTGAAGGCTTATGCTCATGGTGATAGAGACAAGTTTTATTTTAAAGATAGCTCAGGGGAATTATTTGAACATAATTTGAATAGATATTTTAGGAGCTCGAATCGTCTTTTGAAATCAGAGAAGAAGTTAATTTCTTTGGCTTATGGAGATATCTTGGATGTGGGATGTGGCACTGGAAACTATATTTCTCTTTTGGAAAAGCAGGGAAAAGTGACGGCTATTGATATCTCATCTGATGTTATTGATGTTGCAAGGGCTAGCGGTTGTGGGAGTTGTAAGGTGGGTGATATTTTTAATTTTTCGGCGCAAAAGAAATATGACACAATTACTTTTCTTGAAAATGGATTGGGGATTGGTGGATCTGTGGATAGTGCCAGAAAGTTATTGAGAGTAGTCCATGGATTGCTAAAAAAAGATGGTCACGCCTTGGCTACTGTGAGAAGATTGTCAGATAGGAATTATTTTATTAGTGAGCTAATGCCAGTCTGGAAGGGAAAAGTCGGACCAAAATTTGGTTGGATACATTTTAATATAAATTTCCTTTCTGGATTATGTGGGGAAGCCGGGCTCAAGTTGAAAGTGTTGCAAGGAAATCAATATAGCTATCTTG
Organism: Patescibacteria group bacterium; assembly: GCA_042569905.1. Classification (GTDB taxonomy): domain Bacteria; phylum Patescibacteriota; class Minisyncoccia; order Moranbacterales; family UBA9337; genus JBHPHA01. Next base: position 7,745 of record JBHPHA010000012.1, on the reverse strand, counting down.
TGGAGATTGTTAAAGATAAGTAAAGCAAGTAAAGAAAACATCGAACCAAAGTCGCTTTTGAGGAAGGTAATAAATGAGTAAAATGCAGGATATTTGGAAATATGAAAGAAAAAGTTTGTATACATCTATTGACTTAATGTATACAAACATGTATACTTTGTATATATTGTAATAAAGATGTAAACAAATTATGCAAAAGATTAAAATTGGTCGTAATATTAAACAAAAAGAAGGCTTTGAATCTTTTACTCCAAGCCCTTTTCCTCCAAAGGGAAACTTTGATTTTAATTCAAAAGTTTTAAAAAAAAGCAATGAAGCCACTCGGTTGTTGGGGAAACTTGATGGTATTACTAAATTGCTACCTGATTCTGATTTTTTTATTCTTATGTATCTGCGAAAGGATGCAGCATCTTCAAGTCAAATTGAAGGAACTATGGCTACCATGATTGATGCTATTGAGGCGGAAGTAAAAATCAATACGAGCATACCAGAGGATGTTGATGATATTTTGCATTATATTAAAGCGCTTAATTATGGAATTGATCGGGTGACGGGTAATGATTTTCCTATAGCACTTAGATTTATTAAAGAACTGCACAAGCAATTGATGCATGAAGCTCGTGCAACTCATTTTTCTGATCCAGGTGAATTTCGCAAAAGCCAGAACTGGATTGGTGGCACAAGTCCGGATAATGCCAGATTTGTTCCGCCTGCTGTTCATGATATGCACGGTGCACTCAATGATTTAGAGAAATTTATACATTCAGATGATGCTATTTCAACCATAATTAAAGCAGGCTTAATTCATGCTCAATTTGAAACAATTCATCCATTTTTAGATGGAAATGGAAGAACAGGAAGAATGTTGATTACTTTTTATTTATGGAAAGAGGGCTATCTGGAAAAACCAGTTTTGTTTTTGTCATCATTTTTTAAGAAGCATCAGCAATTATATTATGAGAAATTATTTGGCTATCATAATGGAAATGTATCGGAATGGATTGAATTTTTCTTGGATGGTGTTATTGAAATAGCAAATGAGGCTATTGATATTGTAGGAAAAATTACAATTTTGCGACAGAGAGATATAATGAGGATCCAGAGTCTCGGAAAGAGAGCATCTGAAAGTGCTGCTATCGTTTTGCCAAAACTTTATGGACAACCAATTGTAAATGTGGCAGTTGTTCAAGGGTGGACAGGATTTACTCGTGCTGGTGCGCAAACGGTTATTGACCGATTTATTGATATGAAAATTCTGTCTCCAAAAGACAAGGATAGAAAATATGGACAATCGTATATCTATGAAGATTATGTAGAAATTTTCAGTAACAATAGTTAGAAAGGAAGACAGAGAGGAAGTTGACTCAGTCCACGGAGGCCACGGTGCAAACTACCACTTCCAAATCGACAAAAAAGACATCAAACCAATGTCACTTTTGAGGAAGATTGTGAAGTAGTTAGTAACAAATTATAATTAATATAAAAACAAAATGAAAAAAACAATTGGATTGCTGGTGTTAATTATTGGGGTGGTGTTTTTGTCAGGCTGTAGTAAAAAGGTGAGCCAGCTTGAATTGACAGCTACGCCTGAGATTGAATCTAGCGAATCAAAATTAGATCAATTAGGGGCAGTAGTTACTGTTGAAGATTGTTCTGGTGAATGGGTAGTATATCGGAATGAAGATTTTGGACTTGAGATCAGTTATCCTTGTGATTGGGAGATTAAAGCAGAAAATGGAAAAGAGATTACCGGAGCTCCTTTCAATCTTTTTATTAGAAATAAGTCAGCTGATAGTTCATATAGCACTCGAGATGCTGGTAGGTATTATTATCCTAATATTACGATACATGTAGAGTCTACTGATCAAAAAACCTCCAGAGAATATGTAGAAGATTGTCAGGAAATGAATGGAAAAGCGATGTGTCCAGAAGTAACCGAGTATTTGAATGCTAATGGGCTAGCGGTCTTGAGGGCTCGTGATTGCTTTGATTACGCTAATCGAGAAGGAATCATGTTTGTTAGTGATGGGTATATGTATAGTATTTCCATGCCATATCTGTGTGAAATTTCGGTTTCGGATGATAAGGATAGGGAGGATTTTGACTCGGTAGATGCTCAATATCACGAAACTTTCGAGAAAATAATGAAAACCTTTAAGGTGAGAAAATAATTTCCAAATCGATAAAAAGACATCAAACCAATGCCACTTTTGAGGAAGAAAGCGAAGTAGAGTTGTGACAGGCGATTTGAAAAAATATTTTAAAAAATTAAAACATTAAATTGGAGTTGTTAATATGAAGAATCAAAAGAAGCCGTGGATGAAATTGTCTGAAGATGTTGTTTACAGAAATGAGCGATTCTGTGTTTCTCATGAGAAGTTCGTCACTCCTGTTTATTCGGAAGGTGATTATTTTATTATTCATACTAATGACACAGATCGATCAGTTTTTATAGTCCCAGTTAAGGATGGCAAAATAATTTTTACTTATCAATATCGATATACAATAAAAAAATGGTCTTTAGAACTTCCTGGTGGTGGACAGGAGAAAGACTTTACAGCTTTGGATGCAGCTAAAAAAGAACTTGAAGAGGAACTTGGTTATAGTTCAAAGTCCTTGAGTGAAATTGGAAAATATCATCCATGGATTGGTTTTTGTTGCGAACAATGCACTGTTTTTTTAGCAAGGAGTCTAACTAAAACTAAACAGCGCCTGGAGGAGTCCGAGAGAGGCTTGATAATTAAAAAGATTCCAGTTAAAAAAGTATATCAAATGCTTGATGATGGAGAAATTTTAGATGCTCAAACAATTTCCGCTCTTAATTTTGCGCGAAAGTATCTGATGTAGAAAAAATGCTACTTTGAAATATGAAAGAAAAAGTTTGTATACATCTATTGACTGAATGTATACGAACATATGTGAATTGTATACATTGTGATTGAAGATATGAACAAGTCATTGTAAGAGTAGCTGGTTATACTGGAATATCGTGATTGACAACTTGTGAGTGTGGCAGTTGTTCAAAAGTGGACAGGATTTACTCGTGCTGGTGCGCAAACGGTTATTGACCGATTTATTGATATGAAAATTCTGTCTCCAAAAGACAAGGATAGAAAATATGGACAATCGTATATCTATGAAGATTATGTAGAAATTTTCAGTAACAATAGTTAGAAAAGAAAACGGAGAAGAAATCGACTCAGCCCACGGCGGCCACGGTGCAAACTACCACTTCCAAATCGACAAAAAAACATCAAACCAATGTCACTTTTAAGGAAGGTTTTAATGTAGTATTGAGGGCTGAGATATGAATCTTACAATATTAATTTTTTTTATTTTTATTATTTATGAAAGGGCAGATAATGTCAGAAAAACAATCGGATTCCATTAAGGAGGTTAGATTAGCTACTACTAATGACGCCGAGGGAATATTTGAAGTTCAAAAAAGCACATGGCTAGATTCTTATCCTAGTAAGGAGAACAATGTTGATCATATGGATATTCTCGAAGAATTTTCTAATGAAAGAGATGGAATTTTAAACATATCAAAAAGTATTGAAAACTACGATGAAAATAATTGTGGATGGGTAGTTGAAAAAGGGCGAGAAATTGTTGGATTTTCTGCAACTTATGAAAAGGATGGTCGTATTTTTGTAGGAGCTGTTTATGTTTTGCCTGAATATCAAGGGCAGGGCATCGGAAGAGTTTTGTTGGAAAAAATACTAGATTTTCATAGTGATGCTAATGAGCTTTGGTTAGACGTTGCCAGCTATAACGAAGATGCAATAAGATTTTATGAAAAATATAATTTTCATATAGTTTCTGGGTCAGATGATAGACATGAGTTGCGTAATGGTAGGTTTATTCCGATTATAAAAATGAATCGAGAGCAGTAGCAATAGACACACTTCAAATTGCTATTTAGAGATCGACAAAAAAAGACATCAAACCAATATCACTTTTGAGGAAGGTGGTGAGGTAGATTTGTGAAAATATTCGTAAAAAGTTTGTAATTTGGATACTATGAAAAAAGTATTAATCACTGGAATAGCAGGAGTTGGAAAGTCAACTGTTTGCAATGAATTGAGGAAAATGGGTTATTCTGCTTATGATCTTGATGATGTGGAGGGTCTTTGTCGTATGGTTGATAATGATTCTGGCGAAACGTTGGGGCGATTTGATCTGAATAGTCTTTCTATGTCTAAAGATTGTAAGTGGGTTTGTGACGCGGAATTACTCAATGAAATTATGAGTAGTGATTCGAATGAAGTTTCTTTTTATTGTGGAATAGTTTCTAATATGGATGAAATTTTTGATTTTTTTGATTCCGTAATTTTATTAAAAACAGATAACAAGACTTTATCAAAAAGACTTCAGTCTCGTTCATCTAAAAAAAGTTCTTTTGGACCTACGCCTGAAATTCAAGAATGGATATTGAGCATAAAAGATGGGGTTGATAGTGATCTGACTGAAAAAGGCGCGATAAGTATGGATGCAAATAAGGAAATTACTTCTTTAGCTAATGAGATTATTGAAAAAATAAAATAAAAATAAATTTTTACACACATGACTAAAATAGTTGGACACAAAGGTGCGGCTGGTTACGCCCCAGGGAATACAATTGCTTCTTTTCAAAAGGCAATTGATGTTGGTTGTGATCGAGCTGAGTTAGATGTTCGACTGACAAAAGATGGACAAGTGATTGTTTTTCATGACAAAGAAGTTTCGGAATTGACTAATGGAAAAGGATTGGTTAATGAAATGACATTAAGTGAGCTTAAGAAATTAGAGTGTCAGCAGCATGAAAAGATATCAACACTTCAAGAGGTTATTGATCTTTGCAAAAACAAGATTGATTTACAAATAGAATTGAAGGCAGAAGGTACGCCTAGGTTGGTTAATGAAATTATTGAGAAAAATGGAATTGAGGATCAGGTTGTCATTACCTCGTTTAGAGATAATTTACTGAAAGAAATTAAACAGTTAAATCCAAAATTAAGAGTGGGTCTTTTGTTTTATACGGATGAAGTGATGTCTGAAATACGGAATTTAAGCAACAGTATTCCTCTTGATTTTTTTGCTCCTTATTCCGAGATCATTACTAATGAATTTGTTCTGAAGGCACATGAGACTGGAAAGACTGTATATGCCTATCGAGTTAACGACAAATCACTAGGTGATAAATTAATTTCAATGGGCGTAGATGCGATCGGGACAGATTTCCCTAGCTTGTTCATTACTGAAGAAAAACTTAATAAATAATTCGTATACTATGCAAAAAGAAAAATTGACAGAAAAACAATTTATTTTAATCCTTGATGGACCGTCTTGTGGAGGAAAGACGACTACGGCGGATATCATTCTGGATTCTTTTGGTGGGATTTTTGATGCCAAAAATGACCAGATTAAGTGGTTGATTTCAGGTTATGTATCAAGCACATATGGCAGGATTGCCGATGAGATGACTATGGGGGCTGCGAGAGTTGCGCTCAAAAATGGCTTGTCTGTTTTGAGACAAGGAGCAATGTATGGAATAGATGATGTTAAAAAGATTGCAGAGGAGTTTGATGTGCCAGTTTTTGTGGCTAATATTTCTGCTCCAAAAGAAGTCTTGGACGAGCGTTTTTGTGAGCGCATTGAGGCAAAAAAGCAAGGCGCGAGAATTTCAAATGTGGATCCGGTTCGTTTTTCAGAAATGTGTGATATGCATCTTAAGACAAAAATAGAAACACCACTTGAGTTTGACTCCGCATCTCAGTCACCTGAAGAAATCGCAAGTTCTATTGTTGAGTATATTAAAGAGAATATTTAAAATAAAAAAATATCAAAAAAGGCAGATAGTCTATCTTTTCCAGCCAAGGTCTTTACAAAATAGATAAAATATGTTAGTATTAACTATTGATTATCGAGGGCAGTCTTCGCTAGGCAATAATTCAGGACTCATTGAGGTAGGTATCTGAATTTTCTAGTGTTTGCTTTATTCTAATAAAAAGCATACACTTATCTCTGGTAATAATATTTTAATAATAAAACTAGTTTTATGGGTAATTTTAGAGATAATAGAGGCGGTAGTAGAGGTGGTAACAGAGGAGGCGGAAGAAGCTTTGGTGGAGGAAGAGGTGGTGACCGTCCAGAGATGCATAAAGTAGTATGTAGCAAGTGTGGAGATAATTGTGAGGTTCCTTTCAAGCCTACAAATGATAGACCACTTTTCTGCAGTAAATGTTTTGGTGATAAGCAAGGTGGAGATTCTCGTAGTGGAGACAGAAGAGGTGGAGATAATAGAAGAGGTGGAGATAGGAGAGATGGTGGTCGTCCAGAAATGCATAGAGCAGTTTGTGATGATTGTGGAAATAGTTGTGAGGTTCCTTTCAAGCCAACAAGTAACAAGCCAATTTTCTGTAGTGATTGTTTCGGAGATAAGCGAGGAGGAGATTCTCGTGGTGGAGATTCTCGTGGTGGAGACAGAAGAAATGACAATAAACCTTCATATAGTAGAGGAGATGATAGTAAGAGTTATAAGGCAGATTTCGAGATGCTTAATGCTAAATTAGATAAGATTTTGAAGGCTTTGGCAGGCACTGTTTCAGCGGAAGAAGAAATTGTTGATAATGTAGAAATTAGAAAAATTAAGAAGGCTAAAAAGAAAGAGATTAACAAAAAGTCTTTTAAAGAGTCTCTTGCAAAAGCAATAGGAGATAAGTCTGCTCCAAAAAAGAAGGTCGTAAAGAAGGCGGCTGCTAAAAAGACTGCTAAAAAAGCTACAAAGAAAAAAGCTGCTACTAAAAAAACTACTAAGAAAGTTGCAAAGAAAGCAGTGAAGAAAACAACAAAGAAATAGTTTAGATAGATTGGAAATAAAAAAATCCCTGGGTACGCTGTTGCGTTCCTGGGGATTTTTGATAACTATGATTTCGTCACGCCATTGTTGAAGATTTCTTCAACGTAGATAGCTCTGAGGCCATATTTTTTGACAGCAGAGTTGAACCAATTTTCGAAAGTTATTTTTGAGTCAGACTGACCTAATCCTGGCCTCACTAAATCGAATTTTTCACAAGCCAATTCAACTAAATCACTAATTCGCCTTAGTGTTTCGGGATTAAATTTTTTCACCAATTTGTCTTCGTCGATTTCTGTATCGTGAGGTATAATTCCAAGCGGAGGTCTCTGATATTCTTGAGAGGCGTTGTGGACTAGAAAATTACCCCAAAACTCTAAGGTGTAGATGAATTCCTTTTCTGTTTCAGGTAATCTGTCGGTTACAATGTAATTAAAGTACTCTTCTAATTCTTTGATGATTTCATCATAAATCATTAGGCGTCTCCTTTCTAGTAGTATTGTATGAAGTAAGGTAGGTATAATAAGATTTAGTTAAAAGTCAAGAATTTTTTGTAAAGATAGATTGTGAAAAATATTTTTTTGGAAAATTGGTTCAACTCTGCTGTCAAAAAATATGTTTTTGGAAAATAAAAATTACCTTAAGAATTTTTCTTAAGGTAATTTGTGTGTGTGGGGGGGTGAATATGAGGATTATTTTCTGTTTTTTAGCACAGGGTGCCTTATCGTGGAGAGTGCTATGAGCTCCTCAAATTTTTTTCTGGTGACTGGAGTATTCCAGTCTAGTTTTTCCATCCTCCATCCGTCTGGATCAAGTGCACGAGCATCTAGTTCTTTTTCCCAAACTTCAGGTTTTTTAAGTTCTTCAGCCAGTTCCATAGTGAATTTCCTTTGTTTGCTTCTTTGAT